>JAXDQF010000065.1:0-28548 GCA_034668025.1 Gammaproteobacteria bacterium
ATTGCGGATCTAAAGCCGAACTGAAAGCGATCAGGTGACAGGATCTACGGTTCTTTGGGCTCGTGAGACACACTCTCCCTGACCTGACTGGTGTTCCTGCCGTGTGAAGTGGCCAGGGCAGTCAACCAATCAATTTGCCCGACAGCCGCTTCGAGTTGTTTGGAGAGTGACGAAATTTATGTCCAAAATCTATGTAGGCAATCTGCCGTTCAGCGCCAGCGAGGCGGACGTTCGCACATTGTTCTCGCAGCACGGGACCGTCGAGTCCGTGTCGCTGCCGACCGATCGTGAGACGGGTCGTCCCCGCGGATTCGGGTTCGTTGAAATGAGCCAGGCCGACGCGGCCCGTGCCATTCAGAGCCTGAACGGCCACGATATGGGTGGTCGTCAGCTGCGCGTCAACGAAGCCCAGGACAAGCCCCGCACTGGCGGCGGCGGACGTCCGGGCGGCGGTGGCGGTGGTGGCGGCTTCCGTGGTAACAGCGGCGGCGGTGGCGGCGGCGGCGGTCGCGACCGCTGGTAAGTTGCTTTCATTGATCGTGATGATCAAGGGCCCGGCGCAAGCCGGGCCTTTTTTCGTTCTGGGTGGCGGCCAAGCTGGGGCATTAGCGCACGGGCGCAACTATCGGCGATCCCGTCGGTCGCAATGAAGAATTCAAGAGCTATGCGTAAGATAGGGGGCTCAGTTTTGGCAGCGCCCTCTTTTCAGTCATGAACACTTCTTTGCGCGATCAGTTGCTCAAGGCCGGCCTCGTCACCGAGAAGCAGGCCCGGCAGGCGGCGCAGCAGGAACAGCAACGCCAGTTCCGTAGTCGACCGCCGAAACACACTCCCGATTCCCGCTCCGGCCAAGGCGGCGGCGGTCACGGCTCCGGCGGCCCACGCGGCGGCCAAGGCTCACAGCCGGGCCACAATGGGGGCAACAGGCCGGGGCAAAACAGGGGCCCCAACGCAGGCCAAGGCGCACCAGCCGCCAGCGGCGTGGGTCAGGCGACACCCCAGGCCTTTTCAGCTCCCTCAGCCAGTCTCGCCGCGCAGCAAGCGCAGGCAGCGAAAGTCGCACGCGACCAGGAGTTGAACCGGCGTCGCGAAGAGAAAGCCAAGCGCCGGGCGCGCATCGCTGAAATCGAGCAGATCATTGAGCAGAACCGCGCGCCGCGCCTCGAGACAGAGGACTACTACAGTTTCATTGATGGCAAAAAGATCCGCCGCATGTCGGTCGATCCGCAGCGCCGTGAACAGTTGACCAGTGGCGTGCTCGCGATCGTGCGCTACAAGGGCCACTACGCCGTCGTGCCGAAGGCAATCGCAGAGCGCATCCGCGAGCGCGACGAGAACATGGTCGTTCCCGTTGTCCAGCCCAAGGCAACCGAACAGCCGGACGACGCCTATAAGGACTTCGTGGTTCCTGATGATTTGATGTGGTAGCCCATGTATCTCGCCGCTGACGACCGTTACAAATTGACTCCGTATGCCCGCTGCGGACGCAGCGGTTTGCAGTTGCCGCGCATTTCGCTCGGCCTGTGGCAGAACTTCGGCGGCAGCACCGCGTTGGAGAACGCCCGGGAAATGGTGCTGAAGTCGTTCGATCACGGCATCACCCATTTCGACCTGGCCAACAACTACGGCCCCCCACCCGGCTCGGCGGAAGAGAATTTCGGGCGGATCCTCAAAGACGACCTGGCCCCCTACCGCGATGAGCTGATCATCTCGACCAAAGCCGGCTACGACATGTGGCCAGGACCCTACGGCGAATGGGGCTCGCGCAAGTACCTGCTGGCCAGCCTCGACCAGAGTCTGCGGCGCATGGGACTCGACTACGTCGACATCTTCTATTCGCATCGCTATGACCCCAACACGCCCCTGGAGGAAACCATGGGCGCGCTCGCGACCGCGGTGCACAGCGGCAAAGCGCTCTACGTTGGAATCTCTTCCTACGGCCCGCAGAAAACCCGCGAAGCAGCGGCCCTGCTGCGCGAGATGAAGCTGCCTTTCGTCATCCACCAGCCCTCTTACTCCATGCTCAACCGCTGGGTGGAACAGGAGCTGTTGAGTGTGCTCGAGGCGGAAGGGTTGGGTTGTATCGCCTTCTCGCCGCTTGCCCAGGGACTGCTCACCAATAAATACCTGCAAGGCGTTCCGGACTCCTCGCGAGCTGCTCAGAACGGCTCTTTTGACAAGGGCATGTTGACGGAAAGCAACCTTGCGAACGTGCGCGCACTCAACGCGATCGCCCAACGGCGCGGCCAGACCCTCGCGCAGATGGCCATTGCCTGGGTACTGAGAAAACCGGCTGTCACCAGCGCGCTGATCGGTGCCAGTCGTTGGGCACAGGTCGAAGACTGCCTGGGCGCCTTACGCAACACACAGTTCAGCCAGGCGGAGCTCGCCGAAATCGACTCTCATTCGAGCGACGGTGGCCTGAACATCTGGGCCGCGTCGAGCCAGTCAGGCTGACCAGCCTCACCTTCCAACCCGCATGCTGAACTTTACCGACGTCACCATACGACGCGGACCCCGTGTTCTTTTCTCCGACGCTACCTTTGGGTTGTTTCGCGGCGAGAAGGTGGGGATCACCGGCGAGAACGGCAGCGGAAAGTCGAGTCTGCTTGCACTGGTCCGGGGTGACCTGCAAGCGGATGCCGGCACGTTTGAGATGCCTTCGAACCTGGCGATTGCGCATGTCTCACAGGAGTTGCTTGCGACCGATGAGGCCGCGATCGAGTTCGTCCTGGACGGCGACACCGAGTTGCGTGAGATTGAGAAAGCCATCGCCACGGCAGAAGCCAATGATGATGGTTTGAAGGTCGGTGACCTCCACGCACGCTACGCAGCGGTGGGCGGTTACGACGCGCGCAGCCGCGCCGGGCGTCTGATGCATGGACTCGGCTTCACGACGGCGGACGAGTCGCGTCCGGTTCGATCGTTTTCCGGTGGTTGGCGGGTCCGTCTCAACGTGGCCCAGGCCTTGATGTGTCGGTCGGACCTCCTGCTGCTCGACGAGCCCACCAATCACCTCGATCTCGATGCCATCCTGTGGCTGGAGCGGTGGTTGCTGGAATATCCGGGGACGTTGTTGCTGATTGCGCATGACCGCGAATTCCTCGACCGGATCGTGAATCGCATCGTCAACATTGAGCATGCCAAGGCCCGCGCGTACCGGGGGAACTACTCATCGTTTGAAGATCAGCGCGCATCCGAGCTGGCAGAGCAATCGGCACTGTTCACCCGCCAGCAGCGCGAGATCAAACACATGGAATCGTTCGTGGAGCGCTTCCGAGCCCAGGCCACGAAGGCCCGCCAGGCTCAAAGTCGCCTCAAGGCCCTGGAGCGAATGCAGCGCATTGCCCCGGCTCACGTGGATTCGCCGTTCGAGTTCGCATTTGCACAGCCGGCCAAATTGCCGCGCCCCCTGCTGGCGTTGGAAAATCAGTCAGCGGGCTATAACGGCAAGCCCCTTCTTGAACGCGTGAGCCTGACATTGGCTCCGGGCGCAAGGGTGGCACTGCTCGGCCGCAACGGCGCCGGCAAATCCACTTACATGAAGCTGCTCGCGGGTGAGCTGCCCGGACTGGCGGGCACGCGCACCGAGGCACGCGATCTGCGGATCGGATACTTCGCGCAGCATCAACTCGAGCAGCTGAATGTTCAGGACTCCGCACTGGCTAACCTGCGACGCAATGGCGCCGAGCTCGCCGCCAAAGCAACTGAGCAGGAACTACGCGATTTCCTCGCAGGCTACGGATTCCGCGGCGATCGGGTGTTTGAGCCCGTCGGGCCCTTCTCAGGTGGCGAGAAAGCACGACTCATGCTGGCGCTGACGGCCTACCTGCGGCCGAACCTGATGCTCCTGGACGAGCCAACCAACCACCTGGACCTGGAGATGCGCCAGGCGTTGGCCGTCGCACTACAGGACTATGAAGGGGCGGTGGTGCTCGTTTCGCATGATCGGCACCTTCTGCGCACGGTCGCAGACGAATTCATCGTCGTACACAAAGGCCGCGCGACACCGTTTGATGGAGATCTCGAGGACTACGCGAAGTGGCTGGATGAGACTGGCGAGGAAGCCGCCCCGGCGGCCGCGACACAACCGCAGTCCGAGAGCGCCGAATCACGGAAACAACGCAAACGTGAAGAAGCCGAGCGGCGCAACCGGTTGACCCCGCTCAAGTCGAAAATCGCCGGGTACGATGCGGACCTGGCGCGGCTGGCGAAGAAGTCCGCCACATTGCAGGCGGAGTTGGCCGCGCCGGACATTTACGCCGCGGCATCCAAGGACAAGTTGAAGGACCTGCTGGCGCAGCAGGCGCAGCTCGCACGCGATACAGAGCAAGTAGAGACCGCCTGGATGGAAGCCTCCGAGGAGTTGGAGGAACAGACGCGGCTCCTGGGTTGAGCCGCAGCGCCGTGCGCCAAGCAGGTGTCTGGCTCGCTGACCCTCGCGCAACGTATACCATGCGGCGGCTGGCCCGAGGTCAGCTTCCGCCCCACCCGCAGCGCAACGCCCGGGTTGGTCAGGCCGGGCGCCGCGCTGCCTGATCAGTGCAACACTTCGATGCCGCTCACCTCAGGATTGTCAGCGCCTCCCTGACTGAACCCGATGATAATCTGGCCTGACGCGTTCGCCGTGGCCGTGAACTGCTCCGTGATTGCCCTGTTGCGGCCACCCGCGGCTGCAAAGATGTCAAACCCCGTCAACACGTTCGTCCCGTTGATGGCGACGTTGAATTTCCTTTGGCCGGCTGCCGTCCAGGTCAGTTCGGCGAAGTGCAGACGCACTGTGTATGTGGATCCAGCCGTCAGCCCTGGGATCGTGTAACTGAAAGCCGGAGCCCAACGACACGACTGATAAACGGCTGCAGGCGCGGAATTGGCTGCCGCTGACACATCGATACCCGCCGCGCTGCTGAACACATTCCCGGTGTTGAAATCCGCATCCGCCCCGAACGGGGCCGGGCCGGCGGTGCTTCCTGAGTCAATCCTTACAACGGCGGTCAGCGCTGCCGCCCCGCTCACGGAGACAAATTCATTCAGCTTGTTGTTGGTCTCATTGACCTCAGGTATCCGATTCACATCGTCCACCCAGGCAGTCACATTATGAGTGCCACTCGTCGCGATCCAATAGTTGCCACCGGACGGGCCACCCGTGGCAGTCAGGGCCGTCGTTGCGCCCGGCGCCAGAGAGGCTGTGTGCGTATCTTCCCAAACGGTGGCCGCCGCTGAGCCGTCCAGATCGAATCCGACGCCGATCACAGTCCCCACCGGCGTTGCGGCCGTGCCCTGGTTCGTGACGACTGCCGTAAATACAACAGGGTCGCCCGCTTTTGGATTTGCGGGAGTCATCGATACGCTGCTCACGACCAGGTCAGGCAGGCCAGCGCCCGTGTTTCCCAACACGGTGGCCGATACTTCTGCCGACTGAGCGGACGTGCCGGAAGAGTTGACCGCAGACACTTTGTAGAAGTAGGTCGTCCCATTTGACAAGCCGCTATCGGTGAACGCCGGCGAAGTCAATCCAGTGGCGACGGCTGTCATGCCTTCCCCATTGGAAACGGTGCTGCGGTAAACGTTGTAGGTTGCTGCTCCAGTGGTCGTGGACCACGTGAGAGAAATCTGGCCAGTGCCCGCAGTTGCGGCAAGACCCGTCGGTGTTCCCGGGACCGGAACGGTCACCGGGCCACCGGCGGTACCCAACACCTGGATGGCGGCGATCTCAGGATTGTCGGCGGGGCCCTTGGTGAAGGCGATTGCGATCTGGCCGGCCCCATTGGCCGTGGTATTGAACTCCTCGATCACGGCCTTGTTCTGGCCACCGGCCGCAGCAAACAAATCGAAGTTCGACAACACAGTGGTCCCGTTCAGGGCCACATTGAACACGCGCTGCCCGGTTGCGTTGAAGCTCAACTCGGCGAAGTGCAACCGCACGAGGTAGCTGGCGCCCGGCGTGAGGCCGCCCATTGTGTAGTTGAAGGAGGGAGCCCACCGCACGGTTTGATAAACCGCCTGGGGTGCGGGACTGACGGCGGCACTCGTATCAATGCCTGCAGACGAGGAAAACACATTGCTGGCAGTAAATCCCGCGTCAGCCGCAAAGGGGGGCACCGGGCCGCCACCCGCATCAATCTGAATGAACGGACTCAGTGTCCTGGCTGATGCTTCAGCCGACAGATTGCTCGTCCCCGCCGCATTCGTGGCAGTGACCTTGTAGAAATACGCCGTGCCCGTCGCCAATCCAACATCTGTAAAGGAGGTGGAGCCGAGGCCGCTGGCAATGGCCGTCGCACCCTCGCCTCCTGCCGTCGTGCCTCGGAAGACCCGATAAGTCACAGGAGCGGTTCCAGTACTCCCAGCCCAGGACAGCGTCACTTCGTTTGCACCACCCACTGCCTTGACGGAGCCCGGCACCGAGGGCGGCGTGGCAGGCGGTGGCGGTTGTGTCGGCGGAGTCGTTACCTGACCGCCACTCGCGGTGCCCGTCGAATAATAATAGTCATTGAACTGCGGGGCCGCCGAAATCGCGTCTGTGCCGGAAACCCGTGCGATTGCGGGAGCGCCATTGCGATCCAACTGAAACGTCGGCGTCGTTCCAACTACAAATGGAGCTTGCACATCGGTGCTGCCCGCTTGGAGATTGAACGTGCTGACCTGCGAGCCGGAAGTCACTGTCAGTGTCGCCGGAGCCGCGACATTCGCGGTCACGTAAATCACGTCCGCAACAGGACCATGGTTGGTCGCCGCTGAGACCGTCGGTACTCCCGCGTTTTGATTCATCGACTGTGTTCGATAGAACCAGTAGAGGGAATCATTGGAAATCGTCGGACGGACACCCGTCTTGTACCACTGTATGTAGTAGGCAAGCAGCGCGGTCGCGCCGTTGTGGCTGTGGAAATAGCCCAATGTCGAAGACGGCACGCCCGTCGTGTTCAGGAAGTTCGCGAACGGGTACTTGTTGGCATCGTCGATGGGACTAACGTAGGAGCCTTCGATGAAGTCGTTCCAGGTGATGATCTCCACCCACTCCGGGTGCGTAACGTTGATCGCATCCATCCACATCGCGCGCAAACCGGCGCCGCCGCTGTACTCGTAGTAGCGATTGGCATTGGCGCCCCAGAACTGCAGGCAGACCGGCGCCATGTAGAGCTTGCCGCCCCCGTGCACCACGGAGGCATAGCTTTCACTGCTGGGAATCTGATCGAGCGCACCCCCTGAACCCGGCACGCCGGCGATTCCCCAGTAGAACGAGCCGTCGATCGTCGAGCTCCACTGGTTAAAGCCCTGACTGACGGAAGCCGCCGGCGGAATCTCACCGCCCCAGAAGAAAGACGTCACCAGGAAGATGTTGAGCGGAGCATTGCTCGGCGCACCGCTCACCTGGGCCAGCGCTGTCGGCTCAGCGCTCGTGGACGGATTGGAGCCGGTGGCCAGGTCCGATTTCACCTGGTTCCAGAACGCCGTCCCCAGCGCATCGCCGGAGAAGGTGGTCAGCACCACCTTGCCATTGAATCGGTAGTAAACCGGCCCGTAGCGCGAGTCGTTGGCGAACCGCCGCACCATATCCTCAACATCGTTCAGTGCGTTGCCGCAGCACATGTCTGCCGAGAACATGAGCTTGAAACCCGTGTTCAGGCGGGCGGCCGCCTCGAACATCTGCGACGAATAGCGGATGTAGTAGGTCTGATTCAGCCAGCCGCCGACGTTCAGGGCGAAGCCGTCGATGCCCACAGCCTGTGCCTGCTGGATCTCGCGCTCATAAGCGGCGATCTTCGCCTCGCCGGTGGGATCGGTATCCCCTTGATAGTCCTGGTTCGTTACCATGTAGTGTGCGAACACCGTCTTCTGGGCCTGCGCCGGCGCGGCACAGCTGAGCAGGACGGCCAAAGAGGCAAGCACGCGGAGCCGCCGTAAGCGGCTGAGTGAGTTCAGCGGATTGATCACAAGGTGAGCCCAGGAAAAGTACATTGGCATTTGATATGAGCGCGACCGACATCACAATGTACGGGCGCAGCGACATTGTCGTTCCTCTAATACACCTGGTGTTGGCTGCCGGCGTCACTGTGCATGTGCTGCTCACCAAACGCGAAGCCGGCTCGAGCGTTGCGTGGATCGGGCTCTCGTGGCTCGCTCCGATTCTCGGCAGCGTGTTGTATCTGTTGTTGGGTATCAATCGGGTCAAGCGGCGTGCGCAGAGCCTCCGCAGGCCGCGTCCGGCACCGCGGGCGCGGAGGACCGCAAAATCCCGCTCGGATCATTTTGCTGCGCTGGAACTGGCGGGAGAACGGATTACCGGCCGCCCAACCGAGGACGGCAACTCAATCGATGTCCTGCGGAACGGCGACAACGCCTACCCGCAAATGCTCGCCGCCATCGACGCGGCCACGCAATCGATCGCCCTGTCGAGTTATATTTTTCGGGCCGATGCTGCCGGAATTCCGTTCATCGATGCGTTGCTTCGAGCGAAGCAACGCGGCGTGGAAGTCCGCGTGCTCATCGACGGCTACGGCGGCGGCTATTTCACTTCATCAACCTATCATCGGCTGCACCGCGCGGACGTTCCCGCCGCACGCTTTCTGCACTCCACGCTGCCGTGGCGCATGCCATTCCTCAACCTGCGCAGCCACAAAAAGATCCTCGGTATCGACGGCCGCAGCGTCTTCACCGGCGGACTCAACATCGGCGCGGAAAATCTGACGCAGACCCATCCCAAACACCCGGTATTCGACACGCACTTCAAGTTTGAGGGCCCGGTGGTAGCGCAATTGATCGACGTATTCGCGGCCGACTGGCTGTTCGCGACCCAGGAACGCCTGTCGGGCGATGCCTGGTTCCCGGCTCTCGCACCTACCGGCGACAGCACTGCCCGGGTCGTGACTTCAGGCCCGGACAACGACCTGGAGAAGATTGAGTTCGTGATTCTGCAGGCGCTGAGCTGCGCGCGCACGTCGATCAGGATCATGACGCCCTACTTCCTGCCGGATGAGCGGATCATCACGGCACTTTCCCTCGCTGCCTACCGCGGAGTGGAAGTTGATCTGGTACTCCCTGAGCATAGCAATCACCCCACTGTAGACTGGGGATCCCGGGTGCAGATGGGCCCCCTGCTGAAAGCAGGGGGCCGCGTCTGGACTTATCCGGCGCCGTTCAATCACTCCAAGCTGATGACCATCGACGATCTGTGGGCGATGGTGGGCAGCGCCAACTGGGACGTGCGCAGCTTCCGGCTCAACTTCGAGTTGGACCTCGAGGTGTATCACTCCGGAGTCGTGCGAGAGATCAACTCACTGATCACCGCCCACCAGGGAGCTCGACTGAACCCGAGCACGCTCGAAGGCCGCTCGTTTCCGCTGCGACTCAGAGATGGAGCTGCGCGCTTGCTCGTTCCCTACTTGTAGGCCTGCCACGCCTGATCGATGAGATAGGCGTGGATGTCCTCTACGTCCTTTTCCGTCAGCAAATCATCGAACGCTTCCATGCCAGTTGGAGCCACGGCGCCGCGCAGAACGATGTCCTTGAACGCGGCATGCAGACCCGGCGCGAGGTTGCGCAGATCCGGAGTCACGCTGGGTCCGAGAACGTGGCAGCGCGAGCATTCCTGGACAAATCGGGTCTCGCCCGCCTGGATGCTCGCCTTGCTCGCGGTCTGCTGCGGCGGCTTGCGGATCGGCGCATCGACACGCGGTGCCGGTGTCGGGACGGCGGGGCCGCCCAGTTTGAAGGCGATGACGCGATTGTTGTTCTGGTATTTGGCGGCTGCACTGGACTGTGGAATGGAGCCCACCGTGATGGCAGCGCCGCCATACCCGGCCTGGACCGCGACATATTGCTCGCCGTTCACTGTGTAGGTGGTGGGAGCAGCCATGATGTGGCTGCCCGTCGGAATGGTTTTCAACACCTTGCCTGTGTCAGCCGCATATACCCACAACTCCCCACTCCCCCGCCCCTGGAACACGAGATTGCCCGCTGTGCTCATCACGCCACCGTCATAGCCGCGCACACCCGTGGAGGTCTCGTGCTCCCACACGGTTTTGCCGGCCACCGGATCCCAGGCGCGCAGCAGCTCCCGCACCAACTTCTCCTTGCGCGTACCGACGAGGGAAGCCTTATCCGGCAGCGGACCAAACATTCCGCGCAAATCAGCGGGGGCATACAAATCGTCCGGCATGATTCCGTTCACAGTGAAGAATCCGTCGATGTACTTCACGGAGCCGCCGTTGTTCGCCATGTCCACCCAGATGTTGGGGACATCCAGCACGGGGATGTACACGAGATGGGTCGTGAGACTGTAGGACATCGGGTTCCAGGTGTGCCCGCCGGCCCAGGAGGGATAGATGTTGCTCGGTTGCTTCGTCCAGTCCGCCTGCTCCGTGACCACCGGCTTGCCCGTCTTCAGATCGACATGGGAGGCCCAGGTGACATAGGTATAGTTGGCCGCTGAGAGCAGCTCACCGGACTTTCGATCCAACACATAGAAGAATCCATTCTTGTTGGCCTGCATGATTGTCTGACGCGGCTTGCCGTCGATCACCAGGTCGGCCATCACAAACTTCTGCACCGCATCGAAGTCCCAGTGATCGTGCGGCGTCGGCTGGTAATGCCAGGCGAGCTGCCCCGAATCGGCCTTCACCGCAAGAATACTGGCGCTATAGAGCTCGTCGAGATTCGAAGGTCCGATCTGCCTCGAGTCATAGGGGGCGGCGTTGGCGGTGCCGAAGTAGACGAGGTCGAGCGCGGGATCGTATGCGAAACCGTCCCAGGCGGTTCCACCCAACTTGTATTTGGGGTCACGGGGGGAATCCCAGGTCTTGGCAGCCGCCGCCAGGGCCGGACTCTCATAGGCATGTCCGGGCTCCGGGGGAACCGTGAAAACCCGCCATTTGAACGCCCCGGTGTCGAGGTCGTAGGCGGATACATAGCCGCGCACGCCACCCTTGCCCATGTCAGCGCCGCTGTTGCCGATCACAACGACCCGACCGGCGATCTGCGGCGCGCCGGTACTCGAATACGGCATCTTGTGGTCGATGACCGTGTCGGCTTCCCAGACCTTGACGCCGGTGGCCGCGTCGAGTGCATGGAGTCGGCCATCGACGGACGCGACATACACTCTGCCTTTCCACACCGCAACGCCGCGATTGACGAGATCGCAACAGGGATGCCGGGCAGCGAGATGGGTCGCCTGGGGGTCATAACGCCAGAGCTGCTTTCCTGTCGCGGCATCAACAGCGTACACGTAACCCCATGTGCCAGACGTGTACATCACGCCGTCGACAACGATTGGCGTCGCCTCCTGGCCGCGATAGGTGCCGAGGTCGTATGCCCAGGCAAATCCCAGTTTGCCGACGTTTTTGCTGTTGATTCGGGTGAGAGGCGAGTAGTAGGTGCCCTGTTGGTCGCGTCCCGTCGCCAGCCAGTTATCGGGCTCCGCGGCAGCCGCCTGCATACGCTCCGCGTCAACGGACCCCGGAGGGCGCGCCGATGCGGGTATTACTGCCGCTGTTGCCAGATAAATGCCGCACGCCAACGCCCCAACGGTCAGTCTTCGCATGAGAACAGTCCACCTCAGGGCCGTACTTGCAACCCCGCCGGAATCAGGAATTTGCCCAGGACCTCAAAAACGCCGTGTGCCAGCCACGCCATCAGGGCAGCAGGAATTGCGCCCGTCAGTATGGTCGGCACATCGTTCAAGGACAGCCCCGAAACGATCGGCGCACCGTAACCGCCGGCACCGACGAGCGCCGCCAGAGTGGCGGTTCCGATGCTGACAATGGTCGCCGTCTTGACCCCGGCCAACAGCATCGGGCTCGCCAGCGGCAGCACGATTCGAAACAGGATCTGGCGGCTGTTCAACCCGAAGGCGCGCGCGTTCTCCAGGTGCCGGGGATCAATGGATCGGATCCCCGTGAACGTGTTCAACACGACCGGCAACAGGCTGTAGAGGCACAACGCGACCAAGGCAGGCTTGGTTCCAACCCCAAACAGGGGGATCAGGAAACACAGCAGGGCCAGTGACGGCACCGTCTGGATCATCGCACTCAACAGCAGGATCGCCTGGCCGGTGGTCTGAAACCGCACGGCCGCGATACCCAGGGGTACCCCGATCACAATGGAGAACACGAGTGAGATCGCAACCAGCCACAGGTGCTCGATCGTCCGATGGGCTATCCGGCTCGTCAGAGTGTCGGTGACGCGGGCCTGCGCGCCGCGGAACCTGGCGGCGATTTGCGCGTAGCTTTGCTTGTCGATATCCGCCGCCGCGTTCATGTCGAGCATGGTGTTGACATCGATCGTGCCCGCGAGCTTCTGCAGCGCCTGCCACTGGGCGGGATAGCGGTCCACGAAGTCTTTACGCGCCACCCAGACGGCCTGGTACACCGGAAAATAGGCGCGATCGTCATCGAGCACGCGCAGATCAAACTTGCGGATCTTCGCATCGGTCGAATACACATCGATCACATCGACCGCATTCTGATCGATGGCCTGGTACGTGAGGCTGTGCTCCATGCGGTTGACATTTTTCGCACTCAGGTCGAGGTGATATGCCGCGGCCAAACCCGGCCAACCGTCCGCGCGATCCATGAACTCATAGCTGAAGGCGGCCCGCACCGTGCCTTTCAACCGCGCCAGGTCGGTGATGGTATGCACGTTGTTCTGCCGGGCAAACGACTCCCGCACCGCAAGCGCATACGTGTTGTTGAATCCCAGCGGATCCGACATGACCAGATTCAACTTGGCCAGTGCGTTCTGAATCTCCTGCTGCGACTTCAGCTGTGGATTCTTGATGATGGCCTCGGTCAGCGTTCCCGTGTAGTCCGCATACACGTCGATCGCGCCGGAGCTCAGCGATTGAAACAGGATCCCGGTGCTGCCCATTCCCAGCTTCCGTGTAACCGGAACCGGCGGCGATGACGCCTCAATGGCTTGGGCCGCGACTTCACCGAGTACATACCCTTCCGTGAATATCTTCGAGCCCACCACGATCGCCGGGGCCGAGACCGCATTCGCGCACAGGCCCGCGCACAGCAGCACGGCCAGCAACAATTTCCTCATGCTGCCGCACCAACATCGGGCAAGGTGCGCTGTGCGTTGATGAAGGAGGTGACAAAGGGATCCGCCGGCGTGAGGTATAACTCGCGATAGGTGCCGGTCTGAATGACTCGCCCCTCGTGCAACAATGTGATCCGCTCGGCCAGATACACGGCCTCGCCCAGGTCATGTGTCACGAGCAGCACGGTCTTCCCCAGTCGCTGAAAGATGGACTTCAGCTCTTCCTGCAGGCTGCTGCGAATCAGGGGATCCAGCGCTGCCATGGGCTCATCGAGCAGCATGACCGGGGGATCCATCATGGCGGCGCGCATGATGGCGACTCGCTGCCGTTGACCGC
The DNA here is from genome assembly GCA_034668025.1 of Gammaproteobacteria bacterium. Taxonomy (GTDB): domain Bacteria; phylum Pseudomonadota; class Gammaproteobacteria; order Steroidobacterales; family Steroidobacteraceae; genus 13-2-20CM-66-19. The sequence continues at coordinate 13,376 of JAXDQF010000065.1, forward strand.
CGCTCATTTCATGGGGGAAACGGGCCAGCACGGCCGCCTCCAGCCCGACCAGGGCGCGCAATTCCTCCACCCGGGTTTCGATCCGGGCGGCGGGCCAATTGCGCAATCCCGGTACCAGCGACACATTCTGTTTGCCGCTGATGTGGGGAAACAGGCCGCCCTCCTGGGGAACGTAGCCGATCCGGTCCGCCCACTCGGTCGGTGTGAATGACAGCAGCGCCTGGTCATTGATCTTCACGTAGCCGGTGTCGAACGGGATCAGGCCCAGCGTGAGGCGCAACAAGGTGGTCTTGCCCGAGCCGCTCGAACCGATCAGGGCGTGCGTGGCGCCTTTCGGGACAATCAGGCTCACGTCCGACAGGACGGTCCGCCCTTCGAATGACTTATAGATGTGTTCGAGCTCGAGCATGCCGGTGGATGGGACGGGCGGCAGGTTGGTAAACTTGAGACAGTGAAGTGTAACGCATCCAGCCAGTTCGGACGGCGAGCCTTTCTGCAGCTATCAGGTCTTGCAGCGGCCGGCTCGTGCCTCGGGCCGTTGGCCGGCGCCGCCGAACCGGGCGGTACCGCATCCGCGCCGCATGCAACCCACACCCTGCGAATCTGCAGGACACGGGTTGAGTTGGCGCCCGGTCACCACTTTATAACCACGACCTACAATGGGCGGTTTCCCGCCCCTGTGTTGCGAGCGATTGTTGGACAGCAAATCCGCGTCGATGTCTATAACGAAACTGACGCGATTGAGCAGATCCACTGGCAGGGGCAGGCCGTTTGCAATGAGACCACCGCGCTCATCCCTCCTCATTGCCGACGGCGGGTGGAATTTACTCCCGATCGCCCGGGCCTGTATCTCTATCATTCGCAGGTGGTGGCCGCCGCGGATCTCGGGGCCGGCCTGTACAGTGGCCAGGCCGGCGCATTACTGGTTGAGCCCCTCAATGATCCCGGGCGCTACGATCGCGAATGGTTAGTCGTACTCAAGGGGTGTGAGCCTTTCATGCGCCGCACTGCACGCGGTTGCGAAGTTGGCTACTCAGCGCTCACCCTCAACGGTCGCCTGCCCGGCCATGGCCACCCTTTGCGGGCCAACACCGGCGAGCGGGTCCTGCTGCACGTGTTGAACGCGGGCGCGACAGAATCCTACAACCTGGAGCTTCCGGGCCACGACTTCGAGGTCACCGCCCTCGACGGCAATCCGCTGCCCATACCCGTCACAGTCGCGGCGCTCCAACTGAGTCCCGGCGAGCGAATCTCGGCCCATGTTATGATGAACCAACCCGCCACGTGGCGGGTGCGCGAGACCTTCGATTCAACACCGGACCTGCGGCACTTTGGCACCGCGAGTCACATTGAACCGGACGCTGTACTGCCGATGGTGTTGACTCGACACGCGGCGGCCCGCAGCGGTCTCAACCGCTGGTCTGTCAATGGAATGAATTTCTCATCGGTCGCACCGCAGCCGGTCTTCCGGATACGCTCGGGTGCGCACTACCGGCTGCAGATTCATAACACCAGTGACGAGCTGATCCCGCTACATTTGCAACGTCATCGGCTGAGAGTGGCCGGGGTTCTCAAGGATGTGGTCGTCGTAGGTCCGCAGCAGCGCGTTGAAGTTGATTTCCAGGCACAGGGGTGTGGACCCGTGCTGTTCCATTCCACCCGGCAGCTGCAGGCGGACTTTGGGCTCAGGGGCCTGATCGATTATACGTAACGACTGTCGCCAGACAGTGACAACAACACTTCGCAACCGGTTCGCTGCAAAAACAGCGACGCCGTAACTTTACTCATCTTCCGCAGGCGGGCTATAAACCGGGTTTGGCTTGCGGAAGATTGGTATGGGGATCCCAGCGAGTGTGTGGCTGCCGGCGATCGTGGGCTGCGGACTGGTCGCCGCCTGCAATTTCCCCGCTGATGACGGCGCGAACGTCGGCAGCAAGGGACTGTGGGTCGCGAACGGCACCAATGTCGTCGAGTACAATCCGAGTCAATTGAGCAGCGGCACCAGCGCTACTGCACCCCATGTGTCAATCAACAGTGCTGTGTTTGGAACGCCGCAAGGCGTCGCGTTCGATCCGAACGGCAACCTGTGGGTACTCGACCCGACGGGCATGGTGAATGGAGCCGCGACGCCGGCGCTGTTCGAATTCAGTGCAGCGCAACTCGCGGCCCTGGCCACCGACAATGCTCCGGAGCCGGTGGCAACCATCACGTCCGCCTTTTTGAAAACACCGCGCCAGATAGTGATTGATGTACTGGGCAATGCCTGGATTACCGATCCGACCGCCAACGCGGTCATGACTTACACGCCGGGTCAACTGGCGCAGAGCGGCACCAATGTCATCGCGCCGGTGCTGCTCATCACCTCGGCCCAATTCAACGCCCCTTCCGGAATCGCGTTCGACAGCAGCGGCGATATGTGGATTGCGAACCAAGGTGCGCCACCTTCCGCGGGTGCCGCATTCGGGGGCGGCACCACTATTGTTGAAATCAGCGCGGCGCACGTGCCCGCGATACCGGAACAGGGCACTTCCACACCGCAGCTCGTCTCGGATGTGACCTTGAGCGACGCAGGTCAGGTCACGATTCAGTCGCCGTGGGCGCTGGCGTTCGACTCAGCAGGCACGCTGTGGTCGAGCAACTCCGGGACATCCACACTGGTTGGATTCGCCAAGGCCAGCCTCGTGACAGGCGCGCCGACCCCGGCGGCGACCCTCAGCTCCACCATGGCGAATGCCGATGCCACTCTCAATCAGCCCCACGGTGTTTGTATTGACGATGTGGGGAACCTCGCTGCTGTGAATGCGGCCGGGTCCTTTGGAATCGCGGTTTTCAGGGCCTCTCAACTCACCACCGGCTCCGCTGCGCCGGCCACGTTCATCGTCGGCGAGGCGACCACGTTGAATGCCCCGGAGGGGTGTGCATTCGGGCCGGTGGTCAAATAGCCGTCAGTGCTGTGCCGCTGACATCGGCTTGAATACGGCGCCGTCTTTCATCACGAACTCGACCTTCTCGAGCACGTGGACATCCTCGAGCGGGTTGCCCGCCACGGCCACCAGATCCGCCAGCGCGCCGGGAGCGACCACGCCCAACTCGCCACGCTTCCCCAACAGCTCGGCCGCGCGCGAAGTAGCTGACTGAATCGCCTGCATCGGCGTCATTCCGAATTCCACTTCGCGGGAAAACTCCTGCGCAATCGGGTCGGTCCAGACAAACCCGCCCACATCCGTACCGAATGCGATTTTGACTCCGGCACGCAACGCCTTTTGAAACGAAACGCCGTGCAGAGCAACCCGTTTCCGATCGCGTTTGCCGGAAGCAGTCTCCGGTGGATCGGGGTCGTAGTAGTAAACCGCCAATGTAGGCACATACCAGGTGCCTTGTTTGATCATCTGCGCGATCTGAGCGTCCGTGAGCTCGAGGCCGTGCTCGATGGAGTCACAACCGCCATCCAAAGCACGTTGCAGGCCGAGGCCATTGTAGGCATGGCATGCGACCTTTTTACGCCAACCGTGCGCCTCGTCCACGACGGCCTTCAGCTCCTCCACTGTCAGCGTTGGCTGGGAGACCAGGTCGCCGTGCTCATCGAGCCAGGAGCGATGGGTCATGTAGACCTTGATCCAGTCAGCCCCGTTGTCGAGCTGCTCGCGAGCCGCTTTGCGCGCTTCAACGGGCCCATCGATCAACTGCGCTCCCTTGGGAATGGTGATCTCCGGCGCGTAGTCATCGAGCGAGTAACCCCCCGTTGAGGAGATCGCGCGCGTCGCAACAAACATCCGCGGACCCGGAATATAGCCCTCGTTGATCGCTTTCTTGATCCCTACGTCACCGTACCCGGCCCCTTCCGTCTCAACATCGCGGATCGTGGTGAATCCCTGCTCGAGGGCCCGGCGTGCGGCGACCGTGGCACGCGCCGCCCGAAACGAGGCCGGAAATTTCAGCAGCTGCACGTCATAGCCACCGGCCGAGGGCACCTCTCCCTGCAGGAAGATGTGAGTGTGCGTATCGATGAGACCGGGGAGAACGGTTGCGCTTCCAAGATCGATGAGCTGCGCGCCGGCCGGGGGCGAATGGGTACCGGTCGGGCTGACTTCGACGATGTGATTGCCCCGGATGACGATGTCCTGGTTGTGCCGGGGCTGGGCACTCGTACCGTCGATGAGCGTCTGGGCTCGAACAACCACGGTGGGCTCCGGTCCCTGTCCGTTGCAGACATTTGAGACGCACCAGGCGATTGCGCCCAGGCACAGTGGCAGTCGCATTTTTATTCCCCGAGGGCCCGTGTTCGATGATTTCGGCAATCATGCCCGCTCGAACGCGGAACAGCCACCCCCGAGCGCGGGTTTCTGCACCGCGGTGTTCATCAGAACATCTCGAGGCTGCCGGCAGGCGAGTAGTCAGAGCCCGGCGCCCGGGCCGTGACGTGTGTCGCTGTCTGGAGCGACTGGAAAAGGTCCAACAGTCCGCGTTGCTCGTCGGAGATCAGTCGCCTGCGCAGACGGGCATGCAGCTCATCCCAGATCGCCGGCGCCTGCGATTCGGTCTTCATCGAGCCCAACTCGTTCGCCACCGCGATCACGTGTTCCTGAATGAGTGTCAGGTGCTGCACCATCCGGTCGTAAAACTGCAGCTGCTGGACTCCCTTGAACACATCGGCCTGCAGCCGTCCCAACAGCTCCCGGTCAATCACACTCGGACCCCGGGGCGCCGACCGCAGGGCCGACAGAGTCTCGGACAGATGCGCGAACAGGCTTCCCAACTGCGCAACCGGATCCTGCGATTCGTGCAGCGCCAGGCCCATCTGGGCGGTTGCCGCGAACAGTGCGTGCGCGGCGCCCGCATTGTGAATGCCCTGTTGGATCGCCGACTGCTCGGCGGCCTGTTGCCGGGGCATCGGTTTATCCAACGACGCGGGCCACCGCCGCCAGCAGCCTTTCGGGATTGAAGGGCTTCACAATCCATCCTGTGGCACCGGCGGCCTTACCCTCCTGTTTTTTCTGAACGCTGGCCTCGGTCGTCAGCACGAGCAGCGGCACTCCCCGGTAGTGCGCCAACCGACGCAGCTCCTTCACGAGCGTGATGCCGTCCATGTTCGGCATGTTGATATCGGTGATGACGAGATCAACAGCCGGCTGCTTCCTGGCAATATCGAGAGCCTCGCGGCCATCGAATGCCACCACTACATCATGGCCGCCACTGCGCAAGGTCACGCTGACCATCTGGCGCATTGCGGGCGAGTCGTCGACAGCGAGTATTCGAGCCATGGTGACTCTCCTCAAAACTCCAGCCAATCGGCGTCACTTCCATTCGCCACAGCCTTCACGGGCTGGGCAGGAGCGGCCTGTTTCGCAGCCGCGGTGTGTTGCCGAACCGGGGGTTTGGTTTTCGCAGCCCAGGGGCGCGCGCCGGCGCGCCGCGCCGGCGCCGCGGCAATCGCAGACACCTGCGCACGTGGCTGAAGGACGCGTACGGCCGATTCGAACGAGTCGTGTGCGTTGTAGCGATGCATCAGGTCTGTGAGCTGCCGCGCCTGTTCGGCCATCGACTGCGAAGCGGCCGTCGCCTCCTCGACGAGAGCCGCGTTTTGCTGAGTCATTTCGTCCATCTGCATCACGGCCTGATTGACCTGCTCGATGCCGGCAGACTGCTCACGCGACGACGCCGCAATCTCGGCAATGATGTCGCTCACCTTCTTGACCGAAGTGACGATCTGGTCGAGTGTCTGTCCCGACTGCGTCACCAGCGTGGAGCCGTCCTCGACCTTCTTGACTGAATCCTGGATCAGCTCCTTGATCTCCTTCGCGGCGGTGGCCGAGCGGCCCGCCAGGCTGCGGACCTCTGTGGCGACGACCGCGAAACCACGACCCTGCTCCCCGGCGCGCGCCGCTTCGACGGCGGCATTCAGCGCCAGCAGGTTGGTCTGGAAAGCAATTTCATCGATGACCCCGATGATGTCGGAGATTTTCTTCGACGCCTCGTTGATCTTGGCCATGGCGCCCACGGCCTTGCCAACGACCGCGCCGCCTTTTTCCGCCTGGTCGCGCGCGGCTGCGGCGAGTTGATTCGCCTGGCCGGCGTTGTCCGCGTTCTGCTTGACCGTGGAGGTCATCTCCTCCATGGAGGAAGCCGTTTCTTCCAGGGAGGAGGACTGCTGTTCCGTACGCTGCGACAGGTTCAGATTGCCCTGCGAGATCTCTTCGGCGCCCCGCAGAACTTCATCGGCCGCACCCTTGACCGAGGTGACGATCTCGGAAACGCTCTCCAGCAACAGGTTGATTGCTTCGGACATCTTGCGCAGATCACCGGTCTTTGAGCCGGTCGCGACGCGACGGGACAGATCGCCTTCGGCTGCGGCCAGAATGACTTCCTGAACGTCGCTGAACATCCCGGCAACCGTACCGAGCAGCAGGTTGACGGCCTCAGACATTTTCTGCACGTCGCCCGACGTGTTGGTCGTGTCCATCCGCCCCGACAGATCACCGCTGATCGCGGCTTTGATGATGTCCTGCGTCTGGCCCACGGCCGCCCGCATCTGGCGCGTCAGATTGACCTGTGCGGTCACATCATGGGCAAACTCGACGACCTTGTACGGCTTGCCGTCGGCACCGAATATCGGGTTGTAACTGGCCTGGATCCAGGTCTCCTGCCCACCTTTTCCCAGCCGTCGGTATTGGCCGGCGTCGAACTCGCCACGGCGCAACTTCTCCCAGAACTGCCGGTACTCATCACTCGCCCGGTAATCGCGGTCCACAAACAGGCCGTGATGCTGGCCTTTGATTTCCTCCAGCCGGTAGCCGACTACATTGAGGAAATTCTCATTGGCCGTGAGGATGTTGCCATTGAGATCGAACTCGATGACGGCCAGCGACCTGGTGATGGCTGCCAGCTGACCCTGCAGATCGGCCAGCACGTGTTTCTTAGCCATGGGAATGATGTCCTTTGAAAATGGGAATGAGGCGTCAGGCCGCTTCTACCGCGGACTCCTGCCCCTGCGGCGCGGCGGAGATGCCCGACAGTTGGGCACCTATGAGGCGGTCGATGTCGAGCAACACGACCATGCGGTCGGCGACGGTCACCAATCCGCGAATGTACTCCATTGCAAATTTCGTCCCGAGGTCCGGGGCCTGTTTCACGTTCGCGCCGTCGACGTCGACTACATCGGAGACACCGTCGACCACGACCCCAACTTCACGTCGGCCCGCTGAGGAGTGCACGGACAATACAATGATGACCGTGACCTTCGTGTATTCTGCCCGCTCCAGCGCAAACCGCATGCGCAGATCGACGACCGGGACAATGGAGCCGCGCAGGTTCAAAACGCCGAGCACATGGGGCGGGGCGTGCGGAATCTTGGTCACCGCCGTCCAACCGCGTATCTCCCGCACGCGCAGAATATCCACGCCATACGTTTCGTTACCGAGCTCAAAGGTCAGGACCTGGTGAGTGCCGGGGTCCTTCGGTCCCGCGGCCTGGGCTGCCGGGTGAGTTGCCATGAATGGTTCCTTCGAAAGTAGATTGTTGGGTTGACGTCGCGGGTTACGCGGCGGCCCGCACGCAGGCCGCGCGAATCAGCCCCGGCACATCCAGGATCAGGGCCACCAGGCCGTCGCCGAGAATGGTCGCGCCGGAAATTCCTTCGACCCGGCCGTAGTTGGATTCCATCGACTTGATGACGACCTGCTGCTGGCCGAGCAGCTCGTCCACGAATAGTCCGGCCCGCTTGCCGTCGCCTTCGGCGACCACGATGATCCCCTCCTGCAGGCGCCGCGTGCGTGGCTCGATGCCAAACAGATCGTGCAGCCGCAGAATGGGCAGATACTCGCCGCGGAACGAGAAGACCTCGCCGGCACCTGACAGGCAGCCGACGGCCTGTGACTGCAGCTGTATTGATTCGATGATCGAAGTCAGCGGCACAATGTAACTCTCGCTGCCGACGAGGACGGACTGTCCGTCTACAATCGACAGCGTGAGGGGCAAGGTGATGAGGAAACGCGAGCCCCGGCCCCGCTCGGTGCGAATATCGACGGAGCCGCCCAGCTCCGCGACCCGCTTGCGCACGACATCCATCCCGACACCGCGACCTGACACGTCGGTCGCCTTTTCCACCGTGGAGATTCCCGGCAGAAGGATCAGATCGTGGATCTGCTCGTCGCTCAGCACATCGTTGGCTCCGACGAGCCCGCGCGCGCGGCCCTTGGCCAGGATGCGCTCCTTGTCGAGCCCTGCGCCGTCATCGGCGATCTCAACAGCGATGCTGCCACCGCTGTGATAGGCATTGAGGTTGATCGTGCCGAACGGCAACTTGCCCGCGGCGACCCGCGCCTGCGGCGTCTCGATCCCGTGATCGATGCTGTTGCGGACCAGGTGAACCAGGGGATCGCCGATTTTCTCGAGAACGGTCTTGTCGAGCTCGGTCTGCTCGCCGGCCACTTTCAACTCGATTTTCTTTCCCAGGCGCTGCGCGAGATCGTGCACCATCCGCGGGAAGCGGCTGAACGCCACGCTGATGGGCAGCATCCGCACTCGCATGACGCTTTCCTGGAGCTGCTGCATGTAGCGCTCGAGCTGCCCGAGCCCGTTGCGCAGGAGGTCGGCGCCATCGCCCTCGAACGCTCGCCCCAACTCGCTGAGCATCGACTGTGTGATGACGAGCTCACCTACGGTGTTGATCAGCTCGTCGATTTTGTCGATTCCGACGCGGATGGAGTTGGAATCGCCGCTGGCGGACTTGGGGTGCTCGGCCCCGCCCGGTGCCGCGGCCGAGCTCGCGTGGCCCAACTGTGGCAGCGCTGCTGCCTGGGCCGTGGTACCAGTCGCTGCGACGGTGGCACCAGCAGGTGTGGCTGGCACTTTGAGCCCTTGCTCGATCGTGAGCTCGCAGTCACCCGTGGTCCAATCAAACGTCTCTTCCACCTGTTCGCGCGCGCACTCCCCTTGGAGGCGCAATTGCCACGCCAGGTAGCATTGCTGCGGATCCATGTCCGCCAATGGGGGAATCCGGCTCGAGTCAGCGCTGGCGTCGAGGCGGCCCAACTCTTTGAGTGCCGCGAAAATCGCCAGCGGGTCGTTGCCTTGCAGAAGCAGATGCGGCAGCGGCACGAAGCCGATGGTCCAGCCGGCTGCTGGCTCATCGATTACAGCCACCTGCATCGGTGGCAGTTCGGATGCTGCCGCAGATACGAGAGCCGAGGTCGGCGCGGGTGCAGGCGGATGCGCCGCAGCTGACGCGTGCCCTGCCGGTTGGGCCGCCGCAGGTGGCGTGCTCTTCCTGGCAACAATGGCCTCGAGGTCGAACTGCACATCGGCAACCCGCTGCGCATTGATCGGCTGCTTGCCTTTGACCGCTCGCAGCATCTCCCGAAGCACGTCCACAGACTTCAGCAAACTGTCCAATAAGGACGCGCTGACTTGCGTTCGTCCTGCGCGCATCTCATCGAGCAAAGTCTCGAGGGTATGCGTGAATGAGGTGACGTCGTCAAAGCCCAGCATCGCGGCGCCACCCTTCATGGAGTGCGCGCCACGGAAGATTGTGTTGATGCCTTCGTGGTCAGCTACATCGACTTCGAGCTTCAGAAGCGCCGTCTCCATGGCATCCAATGCCTCGAAACTCTCTTCGAAGAACGATTCGTGAAACTGGGCCAGGTCGAGCGCCATGAATGACTCCGGTCAGCCGTCCGCCGGCAAGCCGAGACTTGCACTCAGCCCGAGAACCCGTGCGGCGCGATCAAACGCAGCACTCTCTCCCTGCCATTGAATCGCGCGCGACTGGGCCCGCAAATCGCGCACGAACGCGACCAAAAGCTGCAGCAATGCCGTGTTGGGACGTTGGACTCCCGTGCGGTCCACCGCAACAGGACCCGTGTCAGACAGTCGCCGAACCAACTCTTCATGCAACGTCGGAATGGTCCGGATCGTGCAGTCATTCAAACGCAAAGGCTCGCTACCGGTCACGGCAGTTCCCCGGGAACCGCTGCCACCGCAGCCGGGGGCGGTTGCCTCGTGCGGCTCACGCGCTCGCTGACCTTGAGTGCGTGCTGGCCACCCGATCGGCCATACACCCCGCGAAATACCGGCACATCCTCCGCAAACAAAGTCACCTGTCCCGAGAAGTCACTGGGTAGAACGTCGCCCGGGGCGAGATTCATTACGTCGGACAACTTGAGGGTCACGCGCCCGAGAAGCGCGCGGACTTCGATCTCGGCATCCTCCAGCTCTGCGCGCAGGGCCCGAGTCCAGCGATCGTCGTGCTCGACGCGGTCGCTCTGCATGCCCGACTCGAGTACCTCGCGCAGCGGCTCGATCATGGAGTACGGCAGCACAATCTGAAAATCGCCGCCCTGGTCGTCATCGATCTCGATGTTGAAAGTGGACACGACGACGATTTCTGTCGGTCCAACGATGTTCGCAAAATGCGGATTGATCTCCGAGCCGGTCAACTGGAGGTGCAACGGTATAATGTGAGCCCAAGCTTCCCGGATATTCTCGAAGGCGCTGTTCAGCAGCGTCTTCACAATGCTGTTCTCGATGGCGCTGAACTCGCGACCCTCGATCTTCGCATGCCGGCCTTTTCCGCCGAAGAAGATATCCACGATCGCAAACACCAGGGTGGGCTCGAGGACCAGCAGACCTGTACCGCGCAGCGGCGCGAACTGACACAGATTCAAGCTTGTCGGCAGCTTCAGGCGATTGACGTAGTCGCCAAACTTCACGAACTGCAGAGTGCCTGGAGCTACCACTGCCGTCCGGCGCAGCATGTTATAGATCGTAGTCCTGAAAAGCCGCGCAAACCGGTCGTTGACCATCTCGAGTGTGGGCATGCGCCCACGCACGATGCGCGCGCTTCTGCCGAAGTCATAACCGCGCGCCTCGCCTTCCGCCGGCGCCGGTTCAGCGGGCACATCCTGCTGCGCACCATTGATGAGTGCGTCGATTTCATCCTGCCCGAGAATGTCCTGACCTGACATCGCGTCCTTCCTTCGCGCTTTGTAATGACTGCCGTGCGAAGCGGGTGACTATATGTTTGACAGCGTTTGGATTACGTGAAATGGGTTCAGGAAACCCGACACGAGTCCGTGTGCAAGGCGGGATGTTGTGAGCGCATTGCGATTGGCGTTCGGCATGCGAACCAACACGCACGCGACGCAACACCACACGCAGGGTACAACGCCTGGCGCACACACGAGATGGCAAGCACCTCGTTCCCAACGTGATGCGACGCATTCCAGCGCAGTTGCCACCGGGGCGCCGGCAGCCCCAGAGCAGTGCGGCACTCGCACAATCCGGTTGTAATCTGCATACGGATCGCGGACGATGCCCCGACATGCTGCGCAGCCATAAATGGGGGCCGCTCCCCCGGTTTTGGACGTAGTATGAACCGCCTAAGATCCAAGGGTGAATCATGCTCGTCGTGACTACCGAAAATGTGGCTGGTTACCGTGTCAAGGAAGTCAAAGGACAGGTGTTCGGCGTCGTCGTCCGCAGCCGCGGATTGGGAGGCAACATCATGGCCGGACTGCGGTCCATCGTCGGCGGCGAAATCACCGAATACACTCAACTCCTCGAGGAGGCACGGCGCCACTCGGTCGACCGGATGGTCAAGAACGCCCGGCTCATGCAGGCGAACGGTATCGTGATGATGCGGTTTGACTCTTCAGAGATCGGGCAGACGATGAGTGAGATCGTGGCTTATGGCACGGCCGTCGTGCTCGAGCCTGTGAGCTGATCGTGCTGCGCCGGGCGGTACTGATATTCGGCTGCCTGTTGCTCGTGCTGGGTGCCTACCTGTGCACCAAGGGAGTCGTCCCCGGCGGAATCCAGACGCTGGTTGCCGGGTTGCTCTTTATCCTGGGCACTGTGTTTGAGCGCTGGCGCTACAACAACAAAAACGCGTCATCTGAAGGCGATTGGCAGGCCACCGGTGAGCGGTTCGTAGACCCCGAGACGGGCAAACACATGGAGGTGTGGTATGACCCGCGCAGTGGTGAGCGGCAGTATCGCGAGATCCGCGACTAGCTGGGCGGCGGCGCTCCCGAGAAATCTGCGGCTAACGCGCGGCCTTCTGTTGCAATTGCTCAAACGTACATTGTCGCGGCTTCTTGTCAGGCCTCCAGCGTAAAAGCGTCGTGCCGTGGCGAAACCGGTCGTTGGTGACCTGGTCGAAGACGACCTCCACGACCTGAGTAGGTTTCAAAGGCTCCCAGTCCGACGAGCGCCCGTTGCTCCAGCGGCTCGGGGCACCGGGTGACTTGCCCGTAAATCCCGGTGGCTCAATCTGGCTCTTCAATTTGCGGGCCAGCGCGGCCCCTTCGGCCCTCGGAATGGACGAGGTAAATCCCACGTGATCGAGCTTGCCCTCGGAGTTGTACAACCCAAGCAACAGAGAGCCGACGTCGCGGCTACCCTTTCGATAGCGGAAACCGCCGACGACACAGTCCGCTGTGCGCCGCTTCTTGATTTTGATCATGGCGCGTTCGCCGGAGCGGTAACTGTCGTCCAGCCGCTTACCTACGACGCCGTCCAATGCGCCACCCGACTTCCCCAACCAGCGCTCGGCCGTCTTCGCGCTACGCGTGTAGTCGCTCAACCGCAATCGCTTTACGCGGCCAAATCGCCGCATCAGTGACTCGAGTGCGGCCCTCCGCTCAATCAACGGCTTGGCGAGCAGCGACTTCCCCGTTCCGTCCATCAGGCAATCGAATGCCTCGAAGGTGGCAGGTGTCTCCTTCGCAAGTCTGATCACCCGGCTGGCCGCCGGATGCAAACGCTGTTGAAGCGTGTCGAACGAGGAGCGGTCGCCGTCGGCAATAATCAACTCCCCATCCAGGACAAATTGGGCCACCGGCAACGCGGCGATCATCTGCACCACTTCGGGAAAGTAGCGATTCAGAGCGGTTCCCGAGCGACTCCGGATCTCCACGAGCCCCTTCGACCGGAACACGAGGCTGCGGAACCCATCCCATTTCGGTTCAAACTGCCAACCGTCCTCGTGTGGGATTGTGGAGACCGACTTGGCCTCCATGGTCTGCGTCGTCAAAGGGACCGATAGCTTGGGGAATTTGCTAGCCACTGCGCTGCCCTCCGAGCATCAGGAGGACCTCTGCGCGCGCGGTGGGCGAATGCACTAGCAGCGCGACCACGTCGCCGGGGCGAGCCCACTCCAGGGCGCAGCGGGCCGCTTCAACCTCGGTCATTCGGAGCGGCACTGCTGATTCGGGCAGGCCCGCGCGCAACAACGCGGCCTGGATGATTCGTGGTACCTCGCCCGGTTCACGGCCGCGAAGGTGGCCCTCGTTTTCCTTCACGACAACCAGGTCCGGTGCGAATTCCACGGCGACGCGCGCCAGCTCTTCGATGTCCGCGTTTTGGCGATTGCCTGCGTGACCCAGCAGCAACCCCAGCCTGCCTTCACCTTCCCGTAGGTGCTGCGCGACTCGGAGTACGCCGCGCAGGCCCTCGGCGTTGTGAGCGTAATCCAACACAACCCGGACGCCGCCGACATCGAAGCGCATCATGCGGCCGAGGTTGTCTTCGGGCCTCGTGCCGAAGGTGGCGAAGACTGAGGCGATTACGGTGTGCGGGATACCCAACGCTAGGGCGGCTAACGCCGCGCCAGCGAGATTGGCGATGTTATAGGTGGCGCTGCCATCTACGGTCAGTGGCATCGCGGCGATTGAGCCCAGGTCGTGCTCGGTACCGGCCCAATATGCGATAAGGCGGCCGGCGCGCCCGCCGCACGTTGGCCCACCGCCGGTGGTGCCAACATCACCGCCAACGCCATGACCGCCGCCAGCGCCGTGACCACCGCCATCGGTGGCGCCGGGGTCACCGCCATGACCGCCGTCGGGGGCCGGCCTACCGGCGCGATGGGCCTTCAGATAAGGGGAGTCGGCGTCGAGCGCGAACCATCCCAGCGGCGGACAACGGCCGTATCGTGCGGCTAGTTCGCCGACTTTGGCGCGCAGCAGGGAATCATCAGCGTTCAACACCAGCAGGCCGTCGGGGGCTACGACGGCGGCGACTGACAGTTTGACGTCGGCCAGGGCGTCGAGGTCGAAGATGCCGTATTCGCCGAAGTGGTCCGAGCTGACATTTGTTACCAACGCAACCTGCGTTTGCGAAACGGCGATTCCTCGCCGCAGAATGCCGCCGCGGGCCGTCTCGAGAATAGCGGCTTGCGCGCGGCGGTCGCGTACCGCCATGCGGCCGCCTGCGGGGCCGGAATAGTCTCCTGCGGAGACCACTTCACCGTCGAAGAAGACTCCATCGGTGGAACTGTAGGCAACATGCCAACCGTGAGCGCGCGCGCAGGCGGCAAGCAATCGTACGGTTGTGGTCTTCCCGTTGGAACCGGTGACAAGGGCGGTAGGGATACCGTGCACCTGGCCCCAAGGTACCTCGGCTGCTGTTGGCAACGTATCCAGCGAGAAATCAACTCCGCCGGTGCCCGCGCCCAAAGTTAGAAAGTCGTCATCGAGGACGTGTTGCAGGCCTCGCCCTGTGGCGGCCTGGATCAGGGGCGGCAGTGCGGGCCGCCTCTCTGCGGCGGCCAATCGCTCGAGGCGCGCGAACGCGGCGGACTCTTCCAACACCGGCGGTACGACAGAATGGCGGTCGTCGGCATCTTCCAGCGCGGTCTGAACCAGCAGTTGCTCCAAGCCGCGCCAACGCACGGGATCGTGCTCCAGCAACGCGGAGCATAGCGCCCACTCGTTGACCTCGGTGGCTACAAACAGTTGGTCACAAGGCGCGGAGATGGCCAAAGACGCGCCGGGGCGGTGTGACGCAGGCGACGACACTTGCGCCACAGGCGGCGAGACTTGCGCCATAGCCTCTGCGACAGCTTGGTGCAGGCGCGCTACCGCTTCCGTGTGGCGCCAGCCGAGGCGCTCGCGGGCGCGGGCGACGCGCTTGCGCCACTCGTCGAGCAGGGCATTGTCGGCCACGTTGGCTGCTAACTCGAGGACGGCGCCGGTGGAGGCGAAGAACAGGTTGGCGCCTGTGAGACGCCTGGAATCCTCGAATGGCAGCGTATTCATGACGCCGGGGCCCTGGGGAATCTTGCGTCCTTGTCGGCGGCGAGCGTGTCCGGTTGTGTGATGCGAGATTTCACGGGGTGGTCTGTTAGTCCTCTGCGTCGGGGGCTAGACGCACGCCGCGCTCGTCGCGAATGAGTCCCT
>JAXDQF010000066.1:0-13160 GCA_034668025.1 Gammaproteobacteria bacterium
CCCTGGGTATTCAGATCTGCCGGGTGCGGCAGATTGCCGATGGCGGTCTCATTGGCCCCAACAGTGCCGGCGCAACGCTTCAGTACCCAGTCGAGCACCCGGAGGTTCTCGCCGTAGCCGGGCCACAGGAACTTCCCATCCGCATCCCGCCTGAACCAGTTCACGTGGAAGATGCCGGGCGGGCGGGTCAACTTGGCGCCCACATCCAGCCAGTGCTGCCAATAGTCGCCGAAGTTGTAGCCACAGAACGGCTGCATGGCCATCGGATCCCGGCGCACGACACCCACCTGGCCAACCATCGCAGCAGTCGTTTCAGACGCGACCGATGCGCCGACGAGCACCCCGTGTTTCCAGTCACGCGCTTCATAAACGAGAGGCGCGACCTCGCGGCGGCGGCCACCGAATACGAGCGCAGTGATGGGAACGCCCTGCGGATCCTCAGATCGATGCGAATAGCTGGGATTGCGCTTGGCTGAGACCGTAAAACGGGAGTTTGGGTGCGCCGCAGGACCGCGGGCGGGATCGTAAGGACGCCCCTGCCAGTCGACCGCCGGTTTTCCTGTGCTGAGACCTTCCCACCAAGGCTCGTTGTCTGCCGTCAGCGCGACGTTTGTGAACAGCGTGTCGCGACGGATCATCTGGTACGCGTTGCGGTTGGTTTCCGGATTGGTGCCGGGCACGACTCCGAAGTAACCCGACTCGGGATTGATCGCCCACAAGCGGCCATCGGCCCCGGGGTGCAGCCAGGCAATGTCGTCACCCACCGTGAATACTTTCCAGCCCGGCAGCGAGTCCGGGGGGATCAGCATGGCCAGGTTGGTTTTGCCGCAGGCCGACGGGAACGCGCAGGCGAGATAGTGTGTTTCGCCCTGCGGGTTTTGCAATCCAACAATCAGCATGTGCTCGGCGAGCCAGCCTTCGCTGCGGGCCTGCCAGCTCGCAATGCGCAACGCATGGCACTTCTTTCCCAGCAGGGCATTGCCGCCATAGCCGGAACCGAAGCTCTCGATGCTCAGCTCCTGGGGGAAATGCATGATGAAGCGGCGTTCGGGATCGAGCTCGCCAACCGAATGCAAGCCGCGAACAAAAGTGCCCTCACGCGCAATGCGCTCCAGTGCAGGCCGCCCCATACGCGTCATGATCGACATATTGATCACGACGTACGGGCTGTCGGTGATCTCGATGCCGCAGCGGGAGAGAGGCGAGTTGATTGGGCCCATGCAATAGGGCACCACATACAGAGTTCGGTTCTTCATGCACCCGCGGAACAGCTCGCGCATTTTCGTATGCGCCTGGGTGGGGTCCATCCAGTTGTTGTTCGGACCCGCATCTTCCTTGTTCGGCGTGCAGATATAAGTGAGGTGCTCGACGCGCGCGACATCGCTGGGATTCGAGCGGGAGAGATGGCATCCAGGAAACACGTCCGGATTCAGAATCTGCAACTCGCCATCGCGGACCAGCTTGGAGGTCAGCTCCCGAATTTCGGCGTCCGAGCCATCGCACCAGTGGATTGCTCGTGGCTGCGTGAGCTCACGGACCGAGTTCACCCAGCTCGCCACATCGGGGCTCAACTGGGGGAGCGAAGTAATCAGGTGTGCAGCTGTGGCCATCCACGATTCCTCATATTATTGAACAACGACGTGCGCTCATGCCCCATCGCATCTGCGCCGTGCCTTCATCCGGGCCGTTTACCGCACTGGGCGGCCAGTTCGGGCGATCCGTGAGTCGCCCCGGAAATTATAGCCGGGCGGCGCAGGATGCCTTCATAAATAGGACAATACGCCCCGTTTTGTTCCATTACCGCACGGGCGGCGGCGTTTTCGCCTTCGCCCCCCAGAAAGGACGCCTCGACAGGGTGGGAAACGCACGGTAGCGTGCGCCGCGAATGCTTGATCTTTCGGACATATTTGGGCACGACGGACCGCTGGAACGTGCGTTGCCGGACTTCAAGGTCCGGCGCCAGCAACTGCGAATGGCTGAGCGGGTAGCCGCGGCCGTGGAAGGTCGCGAGACGCTCGCGGTAGAAGCCGGTACCGGAACCGGCAAGACATTCGCATATCTCGTTCCTGCGCTGCTGTCGGGAGTCCGTGTCCTGATTTCCACGGGAACACGGACGCTCCAGGACCAACTTTTCTCCAAGGACTTGCCGCTGGTGGCCGCGGCCCTGGGCCGTCCCGCGAAAGTGGCGTTGCTGAAAGGGCGGTCCAACTATTTGTGTCGCTACCGGCTGGCGAGCGCGGGCGCCGAGCATGAGCAACTGGCACTCGATGTCAGTTCGCACGCCGTAGTGCCGGGCGAGAACATGCTGGCGCGCATTCAGAGTTGGGGCCGGACCACGCGTCTGGGCGACCTGTCGGAAGTGCGGGGCTTGTCGGACTCGCACCCGGTGTGGCCGCGAGTGACCTCAACCCGCGAGAATTGTCTGGGCAAGAACTGTCCGGAAATTGCACGTTGCCATGTTGCAGTTGCACGGCGCCAGGCGCTCGATTCGGACATCGTCATCGTCAATCACCATCTGCTGCTGGCCGATCTGGCCCTCAAGGAAGATGGGTTCGGTGACATTCTCGGCTCCTCCGATGCGGTCATTCTCGATGAGGCGCACCAGATCCCGGATCTTGCGACGCAGTTCTTCGGCGCCAATGTCAGCAGCCGCCGCGTCGAAGGCGTGTTGAAGGATATCCACGACGCAATGGGGCACGCCCCTGAGCCCTTTGAGATCAACTCCGCTGTGAGCAGCGTCGAGGATTCCCTCAGGCAGGTCTCGGCGTGCCTGCCATCGCGTGCGGCCACGCGCGTCTCCTGGACCGAGCGCCATTCGCCACTCAACACGGCAGTGGAGGATCTCTACCAATCCCTGCTGACTCTGCAAGCGCGCCTGGCAATCCTCGAGGAAGACAATCCACTGGCGCAGATCGGTGAGCGCGTCGCCGACCTGGCCGCCAGTCTCGAGCGCATCTGCGCGATTGATGAGCTCGAAGGTGCCCGGGCGATTGAGACCACGCAGCGGGGCTTCGCGTTGAGCCTCATGCCGTTTGATATCTCGGTGCGGTTTCAGGGGATGTTGCAGGCGCGACGGTGTGCCTGGATCTTTACTTCGGCGACCTTGTCGCTGGGGGAGGATTTCGGTCACTTCACCGGCCGCCTGGGGCTCGCCGCTACGCCGACATTGAAAATCGACAGTCCGTTCGACTACGAGCGGCAGAGCCTGTTATATCTTCCTGTTGGAATGACTTCGCCGTCCGCACCGGGCTACGTGACGGAGGTAATGGAAACGGCGCTGCCGTTGATCGATGCCTCCCGTGGCGGCGCATTCATATTGTTTACCAGCCACCGTGCGTTGGGGCAGGGCGCGGCGCTGTTGCGCGAGCGGTGGTCGCAGCGAGCGCCGTACAAATTGTTTGTGCAGGGCGAGGCGCCGCGAGAACGGCTGCTCAAAGAGTTTCGCGAAGATGGCAATGGAGTGTTGTTGGGTACGACCAGTTTTTGGGAGGGTGTCGACGTCAAGGGCGAGGCGTTGCGTCTCGTTGTCATCGAGAAATTGCCATTCGCTTCACCTGACGACCCCCTGGTGAGGGCGCGCATCGAGCATCTGAACGCCACCGGCGGCAATCCGTTTCGCGACTATCAGCTTCCCGAGGCCGCGCTGGCCCTCAAGCAGGGTGTTGGTCGGCTGATTCGCAGCGAGGACGATTTCGGCGTGGTCGTCATCTGCGATCCGCGGATGGTGGGCAAGGGGTACGGACGCGTGTTTGCCGCTGCGTTGCCTGTCATGACTGTCACCCGGGAGCGCGATGAGGTCCTACGTTTTCTGCGAGGCCATGCTCCTCAGCTTCCGGCCTCCCGGGTCGTCGTTTGAAAATTCTCGCCCTGGACACCGCTACCGAGAACTGCTCGGCAGCCTTGTGGATCAAAGGTACTATTCTGCAGCGCGAGGTCGAGGCTGAGCGCGGTCATGCCGAGCTCATTCTGAGCATGATCGATGAGCTGTTGCGGGAGTCCGCTACGCGCCTTGCCGACCTGGATGCAATCGCATTCGGACGAGGTCCCGGCTCGTTTACTGGAGTACGGTTGGCTGCGAGCGTGACTCAAGGGCTGGCGTTCGGCGCCGGTGTTCCCGTGGTTCCGGTTTCGGATCTCCAGGCAGTCGCGCAGCGCGCTGCGTCGCAACATGTATTGGTATGTAACGACGCCCGAATGCAGGAAGTCTACTGGGCGTGCTTCGAAATGAGTCCTGACGGCTCGATGCGGCCGTCTGGAAGTGAGCGGGTCAGCAAACCATCGGAGGTCCAGTTGCCGGTCGAATGGGCCGGGCAATCGGCTACCGGAGCAGGCCGTGGGTTTGCAGCGTATACGTCACTGCGCGAGAGGCTGGCTGACCAGTTGACCAACATCGACGGAACCCTGCTGCCGAGAGCACGCGAGGTCGCTTTGCTCGCTGTGCCTGACGTCCAGGCCGGTCGGGTTCTGCCTCCGGAAGCGGCTATTCCCGTTTACATCCGGGATGACGTTGCAAGGCCCAAGGCACCCTGAGCTTCGCAGGCCGGAATATTAATTTGCATGCCAGATCAATGACTAGCCGTCTTGTCATGAATCTGCAACATGCTGCATCTGTAATACGCGCGCGCCACACTCCGTAAAACATGCCCGCAAAACAGGTTCTGATAGTCGAGGATGAGCGCCCGATTCGCGAGATGATCGCTTTCGGGTTGAAGCGTGCCGGCTTCGAGGTCCGGGAAGCTGAGGATTGCCGGGCTGCGCGAGCGGCGCTGGCTGACCAGCGGCCTGACCTGGTGCTCATTGATTGGATGCTCCCCGACATGAGCGGGCTCGAGCTCACGCGTGCGCTGAAGCGCGATCGCGAGACTCGTGAGCTGCCCATCATCATGCTGACGGCCCGCGCCGAAGAGGGTGACAAGGTTGCCGGACTCGAGGGTGGGGCGGATGACTACGTCACCAAACCCTTCTCGCCGCGCGAGCTGCTGGCCAGGATCAATGCGGTGCTGCGCCGCGCCACGGGCAACGGTGCGGACGAGATGATCGAGTTCGAGGGACTGGCGCTGGATCAGGCCAGCCATCGAGTGATGGTGGCTGATCGGACGGTGCCGCTGGGGCCCACCGAATACCGTATGCTCGAGTTCTTCATGACTCATCCTGAGCGCGTCTACACTCGCGATCAGCTGCTCGATCGGATCTGGGGCGGCAACGTGTATGTCGAGGAGCGCACCATCGATGTCCACATCCGACGCCTGCGCAAAGCGCTCGAGGAATTCGGGTACGATCGCTTTGTACAGACGGTCCGGGGGTCCGGTTATCGATTCTCTGCGAGAACCGTCTAGGGTCAGGACGGGCTAACAAGTTACATGCAGCCAG
Organism: Gammaproteobacteria bacterium; assembly: GCA_034668025.1. GTDB lineage: Bacteria > Pseudomonadota > Gammaproteobacteria > Steroidobacterales > Steroidobacteraceae > 13-2-20CM-66-19. Next base: position 5,371 of record JAXDQF010000066.1, read on the forward strand.
CGACACAGGCTTGGTGGTTCGCAGTCGGCCGGCTCCTCGTCACGGCGCTGGTGGGCCTGGTGCTGGGCTGGCTGTTCGGTAATGAGTGGATCGGCCTCGGCGTCGCGCTCGCCTTGCACCTGGGCTGGCAGCTCATCAATTTGTTTCGACTGGAGTGGTGGCTGCGGCACCGAAGCTTCGCCGACCCCCCGGATGTGGGTGGCGTATTCGGTGAGATCATTGCCCAGATAGTGCGCCTGCACCGGCGCAAGCGATTCCACAAACAGCGCTTTGTGCAGCTCATGCGTCAGCTGCAGCGCTCGACGGCCGCTCTACCCAACGGCGTAGTCATCCTCAATGCGCAGCGCGAGATCATCTGGTTCAACCGGATGGCCGCTCGTCTCCTGGACCTGCGCCGCACGGCCGATCTCGGGTTGCGCATCGAGAACCTGCTGCGCTCGCCCCAATTCGCGCGGTACCTGGAGATTGGCGACTTCGCCAGCCCAATCGTGATTCGCACCACGACAGGGGACGATTGTTACCTGTCTTTGCAGATGGTCCCGTATGGCGATGGCCAACAGTTGCTGCTCGTCAGCGACGTCTCGCGCCAGATGCGACTGGAGGCGATGCGCAAGGATTTCGTCGCCAATGCGTCACATGAATTGCGCTCACCACTCACCGTGATTTCCGGCTATCTGGAGACTCTGAGCCAGGATCCGGCCCTCGATCGCGATCTGCAGGGGCCCGTAACGGAGATGCGTCGTCAGGCAGAGCGCATGACCGCAATCATCCGCGACCTCCTGGAGTTGTCGCGTCTCGAAGAGACGGACGAAATGCTGGGTGGCGAGCCTATCGACATCCCGCCACTGCTCTCGATGCTGCGCAAAGACGTCGTCGCGCGTCCCGTCCATCCCCGCGACATCAAGATCCGGATCGACAGCGAAGCGCAGCTAGTGGGCGACGAGCCAGAGATACATTCCGCGTTTTCCAATCTCGTAGACAACGCTGCGAAATACACCCCCGCGGAAGGCTCCATTGAGATGCGTTGGTGGGTCGATGATGAAGGCGCGCATTTCTCAGTCAGCGATACCGGCATTGGCATTCCACCGGAGCACATTCCGCGGCTGACCGAACGTTTTTACCGTGTCGATGCGGGCCGCGCGCGTTCCACGGGCGGTTCAGGTCTCGGTCTCGCTATTGTGAAGCACGTTTTGCAACGTCATGGTGCAGAGCTGGAGGTGCAAAGCACCCTCGGCAGCGGTTCCCGCTTCATTTGTCACTTTCCCCTGAGCCGCGTGCAGCTGGCGCGCGTCCCGCAGAGCGAGGCGGTTTAAGTTTCACCTGCAAGTGTCTGTTACCGAAGGGCCACAGCTGGCCGCCGAGTAAGAAATACTTCGCCCGGCTGTCATGTGAACGACACACCGTTTTAAGACCCTTGGCCCATGACGACCGGCCACCCCAGACGATCTGTCAAAGTCCGCACGCTTTTTCTCTCCGACACCCATCTCGGCTACAAACGGGCCCGCGCCCAGGAACTGACTGAGTTCCTGTCCGGTATCGATGCCGAGCGGATTGTCCTGGTGGGCGACATCATTGATGCCCTGAGCCTCGGACAGCGATTCTTCTGGAGCGCCGAGCACACCAACGTGGTGCGGGCTCTACTTGCGAAACGCCGCTCCGGAGCGCGCGTCATCTACATTCCCGGCAATCACGACGCGAGCCTGTCGATGTTCGCTGAGTTCCTGAGCGGCCAAGTCGAAGTGCACCGGGAGTGGGTCCACCGGACTTCGCGGGGCAAGCGATTGCTCGTTTGTCATGGCGACCGCTTCGACGGGATCGTAACTTGCGCGCCTTGGCTCGAAAAGCTGGGCGACGCTTTGTACTACGTTGTGGTGGCTGCAAACCACGCGGTCAACAACGCGCGCCGCTGGATGGGGAAGCCCTACTGGCCTTTCGTAGAGCGAATCAAGCTCGGCATCGGCGCCAGCGTCCGGTACATTGAGAGATTCGAGGAAGCAGCGACGAACCACGCAAGGGCTGAGGGCTACGACGGCATCGTCTGTGGCCACATCCATCGCGCCAACCTGCGGCAAATCGATGGTACTGTCTACTGTAATACTGGGGACTGGGTCGAATCCTGTTCAGCACTGATCGAAACACTGGACGGCGAGCTGCAGTTGCTGCGGTGGCCAAATGGTCTGTCTCCGGCGCGCCGCACGACGACGCAGCTGGTCGCGGATGCCGCTTGAAAATCACTATTGCGACAGACGCCTGGGAGCCGCAAACCAACGGTGTCGTCACAACGCTAAAGGCGACGATCGGCAAGCTCGGTGAGATGGGCCATGAGGTCCGCGTAATCTCTCCGCAGGGCCTGATGAGCATTCCGGCACCCAGCTACCCTGAGATACGCCTCGCTATCGCGCCCTGGTTTCACATCGCGCGGGAGATCAAGATATTCCGTCCTCACGCGATCCACATCGCCACGGAAGGTCCTATCGGCGTAGCGATGCGTCGTTATTGTCGTCGGCACAAGCTGCCGTTTACGACCGCATACCACACGCGCTACCCCGAATACCTCAACGCCCGTTGGCCTATTCCGCTGAGCGTCAGCTACGCTTGGTTGCGACGCTTCCACGGTGCTGCCGCACGGACCTTCGTCAGCAGCAACAGTTTGCGGACTCAGCTCTCATCCATGCGCTTCGAGCACCTGCACCAGTGGCAGCGGGGTGTGAATCTCGAATTGTTCCGGCCGATGGGCGGGGCGCTGCCCGCCGAGCTCGCGGGGTTGCCGCGGCCCATCATGGCCTACATGGGACGGGTGGCGATCGAGAAGAACATCGAAGCGTTCCTGCGGCTGGACGTGCCCGGTACCAAGTTGGTTATCGGGAATGGTCCTGCCCGGGCTGCCTTGAGTGAGCGGCACCCGAAGGCATTGTTCATCGGATACCGCTTCGGTGACGAGTTGGCAGCCATGCTGAGCGCCGCCGACGTGTTCGTGTTTCCGAGCCTGACCGATACTTTCGGGCTGGCGATGATTGAGGCTTTGGCCTGCGGGGTGCCGGTCGCGGCATTCCCCGTGCCGGGACCGATCGATGTGCTCGAGCCCGGTGTGACGGGCGTCCTGAATGAAGATCTCGCGGCTGCTATACGAGATGCCTTGTTGCTGAACCGACAGGTGTGTGCGGAGCGCGCGAAGGCGTTTACCTGGGAAGCGGCCACCGAGCAGTTCCTCGATGGGCTCGAGCCGATACCCGCCGGCGCGCGTGCAGCACTGTCTGCCCCCGGTTCGGCTATGATCGCCAACAATGGCGGTCGCAGTCAGCCGAGCGCCGGAGACGCCAACTAATGGAAACAGCGGATCTCAGTCACCACATCTCACGCCGCTTCAACGAAGACCTGGAGCGGGTTCGCAGCAAAGTGCTGGGGATGGGCGGTTTCGTGGAGCAACAGCTCCACAAGGCGGTGACCGCGCTCGTCGAAGGCGACAGCACGCTCGGTGAGTCCGTTGCCATGGACGACTACCAGGTCAACAACATGGAAGTCTCCATCGACGAGGAGTGCAGTCGCATCCTTGCGACCCGCGCGCCCGCGGCAGGCGACCTGCGCGTCATTGTCGCCATCATCAAGACCATTACCGACCTCGAGCGCATCGGTGACGAGGGTGAAAAGATCGGTTATATCGCCTCGCGTCTGGCGACCATGGAGCGGCCGGCAGACAAGTATCGCGAGATCAAGCATCTCGGTCGCGTCGTCTCCGAGATGGTGCACGACGCGTTGGACGCATTCGCGCGAATGGATGTTGAGTCCGCTTTGCGTGTTGCCCGTCAGGACAGACTGGTGGACGAGGAGTACGAGTCCATTCAGCGCCAGGGCATCACGTTCATGATGGAAGATCCGCGAACCATTCGCAGGATGCTGGATGTGATGTGGGTGGTGCGTGCGCTGGAACGGATCGGCGACCACGCGAAGAACATCAGCGAGTACGTCATTTACATGGTTCACGGAAAGGACATCCGTCACACCTCGCTGGAAGATGTCGAACGCGAGCTGCGGGAGAAGCGGCCCGGCGATTCGAAGCCAGCAACTTCCTGATGCGATAAGGGCTCCTGTCGAGTACGATCGCGTCCGTGTCGACCAATCGCCGCCTCATGAATTTCGCAGGCTTCATTGCCTGCGTCGCGCTCCTGGGCTACGCCTACTACACGCAATACCAGCTCGGTCTGGAGCCGTGTCCCCTGTGCATCTTCCAGCGAATCGGCATCGCCGCCCTGGGCGTCGTGTTCCTGGTCGCCGGGCTGCATAACGCGCGCGGGTGGGGCGCTTCGGTCTACGCGGTGTTGATTGGCGCGGTGTCACTTGCGACGGTCGGTGTGGCGATCCGTCACCTCTATGTTCAAAGCCTGCCGCCCGGCACGATCCCGGCCTGCGGGGCGCCGCTCGATGTGCTGTTGCAATTCACGCCGGTGACGGAAGTGATTCGCAAGGTGTTGACGGGCAGCGGCGAATGCAGCCAGGTCAACTGGAAGTTTCTCGGCCTGGCGATGCCCGCCTGGGTGCTGATCTGCGCCCTGGGTCTGGGCGTCCTGGGTGTCGTGACCAATACGCTATGGCGCAGCCGGCAAAAGTCACGCCTTTTGCCGGCGGCAACGAAGCCGATGTCCGAAAAATAGCCGCAGGCTGGGCGCCCCCGGCTATTTTTCCAATAAGAGCCGTTGCAACACGTTGAAGTAGATCTGGTGGAGCTTGTCGATCTCCTCCACGCGGACCGACTCATTCACCTTGTGAATGGTCGCGTTCACCACTCCCAGTTCCACCACCTGCGCGCCCAGCGGCGCAATGAACCGCCCATCCGAAGTCCCCCCTCCCGTTGATATCTTCGGCCGGGAGCCTGTCACTTCCTGAATCGCTGCTCCCACGGCGTCGGATAACGCGCCAGGCGCCGTGTAGAAGGGCTCCCCGGACACGTACCACTCGATGGTGTAACGGACGCCGTGCTTCTTCAGGATGCCCTCAACGGTCTCCTTGAGCTGTTCCTGACTCTGAACGGGCGAGTAGCGCAGATTGAATCGCGCCTTCAGCTCACCGGGAATCACGTTGGGCGCACCGGTGCCGGCATTGAAGTTGGAAATCTGGAAGGTTGTGGGCTGGAAGTGCTCGTTGCCTTGGTCCCATACCCGGCTCGTCAACTCTGCCAGTGCAGGTGCAAAGGTATGCACGGGGTTCTCGGCCAGGTGAGGGTAAGCGACGTGACCCTGAATACCGTGGACGGTCAACCGTCCGCTGAAGGAGCCCCGACGACCCACCTTGATCGTATCGCCGATCGTCGTCTCGCTCGAGGGCTCACCCACGACGCACCAATCGATCCGCTCCTTACGGGCAGCGAGCGTCTCCACGACGCGCTTGGTTCCGTCGACCGAGGGACCTTCCTCGTCGCTCGTAATCAGGAATGCGATGGAGCCCTTGTGACCCGGGTGAGCCGACACGAATGCTTCCGAGGCGGTCACCATGGCGGCGAGGCCACTTTTCATATCCGCGGCACCGCGACCGTAGAGCACGCCATCGCGGACGCTGGGAACAAACGGGTCTGTCCGCCACTCTTCGAGGGGGCCCGTCGGCACTACATCGGTGTGTCCTGCAAAACAGAAGACCGGTCCGCCAGCCCCCCGCTTCGCCCAGAAGTTCTCGACGCTGCCATAGCGGAGCGGCTCGATCTGGAATCCGGCCGCGGCCAGGCGCGCGATCATGACTTCCTGGCATCCCTCGTCGGCCGGGGTGACCGAGCGGCGCGCCATTAAATTCCTAGTCAGCTCAAGGGTTTGGGACATGGGTGCAGGCGTGTCCTGGTGCACTGGGCGCGGGGGAGTCCGTCGGCCCGCGTTTATACGGCCACCACCGTCCCACAGCAAGCCGTTTGTGGGGGGCGCCTAGCCCGGGCCGCGTAGGCGGGCGCCCAGCCCGGCCCGCCGCGCCTCTCGCAGCATCTCTTGAAAGCTTGCTGAAGGCCCTGTCATCAAATCGTCACATTGCGGTCATGTAATGCGCCCCTGCGGTGCGAGATGCTCGCTGGGCCGGCGCCTGTCCCTGGAGCCTACGACGGGTCCGGCTAGACGCCCCGGCCTAGGCGGCCCCGACTGCGCGTCCGATAGAATTCCACAAATGAGGAGGAGTCGATTCATGAATTTACTCAGCGTGCGACGAGTGCTCGTGGCGGCGGCAGCGCTGTCGCTGGCCGTGACCGCGCAAGCGACGGACATCTCGGGTGCCGGCGCAACATTCCCGTACCCCGTGTATTCCAAGTGGGCGGATGCCTATAAGACCCAGACCGGCGTTGGACTCAACTATCAGTCCATCGGCTCGGGCGGCGGTATCAAGCAGATCAAGGCCAAGACAGTGACCTTCGGCGCGTCCGACAAGCCGCTGGAGCCGAAGGAGCTGCAGGAGTCGGGCCTGGTGCAGTTCCCGATGATCATCGGCGGCGTGGTGCCGGTGGTGAACATCAAGGGTGTCAAAGGCGGCGCGCTGACTCTCGATGGCGCCACCGTGGCCAGCATCTACCTGGGCGAGATCACCAAGTGGAATGATCCGAAGATCAAGAAGCTCAACCCGAAAGTCACGCTGCCGGACACTGCCATTGCGCCGGTGTATCGCTCGGACGGCTCGGGGACCAACTTCCTGTTCACGGACTATCTGTCGAAGTCCAGCCCGAAGTTCAAGGAGTCGATCGGTGCCAACGCCTCGGTGCAGTGGCCCACCGGTATCGGCGCCAAGGGCAACGAGGGCGTGGCCAACATGACCACGCAGACTGACGGTGCCATCGGCTATGTTGAGTACGCGTTTGCCAAGCAAAACAACATGGCGTATGCGCAGCTGATCAACAAGGGTGGCAAGGCTGTCGCCCCGAGCGCGGAGAGCTTCCAGGCTGCCGCCGCGAATGCCGATTGGTCACATGCCGAAGGCTACTACCTGATCCTGACGGACCAGGCAGGGGCTGCCAGCTGGCCCATCACCGGTGCAAGCTTCATCCTCGTCTATGGCACACCGCCGAACCCGGCGGAGACCGCCGAGGCCCTGAAGTTCTTCGACTGGGCGTACAAGAACGGTGGCAAAATGGCCGCTGAGCTCGATTATGTGCCGCTGCCGGAAGGACTGATCAAGCAGGTACGGGCGACCTGGAAGTCACAGATCAAGGGTATCCCGGCCATTGCGGCCAAGTAGACTCACCATCAACAGACAACCCCGGGCAGCGAGTGCCCGGGGTGCACATCCCGGCGACCGTCCCACGGGGGACGGTCGCCGTTCGCGTTGGAGATCATGAATACCGCAGCCGCTGCATTTGATTCACGGCATGCTGCCAAACAGCGCTTCAGAGAGACCCTGTTCCGGGGAGCCACGCTGGTTGCAGCGCTGCTCGTGCTCACACTGCTGGGCGGTGTCGCGCTGTCGCTGCTGCACGGTTCGTGGCCAGCCTTTGCCCACTTCAAATTGGATTTCCTGACCCGCGAGATCTGGAATCCCGTCACGGACGAGTACGGCGCCCTGGCACCGGTGTATGGCACGCTCGTGACCTCGCTGCTCGCCATGCTCATTGCGATTCCCATCAGCTTCGGAATCGCCATCTTTCTCACGGAGCTGTCACCCTCGTGGCTGAAGCGTCCCGTCGGTGTTGCAGTTGAGTTGCTCGCGGCCGTGCCGAGCATCATCTTCGGAATCTGGGGCCTGTTCGTGCTCGCGCCGATCCTGCAGCGCCACGTGCAGCCGTGGCTGATCGAATGGCTGGGACCCTTGCCGCTGGTCGGCAAGTTGTTTCAGGG
>JAXDQF010000067.1:0-32463 GCA_034668025.1 Gammaproteobacteria bacterium
GGCGCATTGTGGATTCTCAGCCGCCATGACCGGCATCCCGCGCCGCGTGCTGCCGGACAAGACGCGGCCTAAGTGACTGAAGACCCTCAGACCGCTGCAATCGTTCGCAAGGTAGTCCGCCACCTGATGCCCATCCTCGGCATCATGTACCTGATCGCCTATATCGATCGACAAAACATCGGCTACGCGAAGCTGCAGATGGTGGGCGATCTGGGCATGACCGAGACCGCCTACGGACTGGGCGCGTCGTTGTTTTTCATCGGCTACCTGCTCTTTGAGCTGCCCAGCAACCTGCTGTTGGCCCGGGTCGGCGCGCGGATCTGGTTCGCGCGCATCATGGTGTCCTGGGGCTTCGTCACCCTGGCGCTCGCGTTCACTCAGAACGCGACGATGTTCTACACGCTGCGGTTTTTGCTCGGCGCCCTCGAAGCAGGCTTTTTTCCGGGTGTATTGTTTGTCCTGACACTGTGGGTTCCTTGGGAATATCGAGGCCGGCTCGTAGGCATGTTCATGGGTTGGAGCGCGATCGCGAATGCCGTGGGCGCCGTAATCGGCGGGTTGCTGTTGGATGCCGACGGCACCTTGAACCTACGAGGCTGGCAATGGGTGTTCCTCATGACGGCGCTGCCCGCGATCATCATGGGGGTGATTACCTACTTTATCCTGCCCAGTGGTCCCGAGCAGGCGAAATTCCTGACAGCGCACGACAAGGCCCATCTCCAAAAGATCCTGTTGCGCGAAAGCCAGGAGCTCCCGGCAGGGTCGCACGGTGGGGCATTGAAAGCCCTGCTCGATCGAAGGGTCGTGCTGATCTCCCTCTTCTATATCAGTCTGCCGCTCGGGGCATACGGCTTGAGTTACTGGCTGCCCACGGTAGTGAAGGGATTCGGGGTCACCAACACAGTCAACGGCTTCCTCAACATCATCCCGTGGGCGTGTGTAGCGTGGGCCCTGTGGTGGGTACCCCGCCACGCTGCACGTACCGGCGAGCAGACTTGGCACATTGCTCTACCCGCATTCATCGGCGCCGCCTGCCTCGCCGCCAGTGTGTTTGTGCCGGGCAACGCCCCGAAGTTCGCATTGTTATGCGTGGCCGCGGCGGGAATTTTCTCGGCTCAGCCGGTGTTCTGGTCGCTGCCCTCAACGTTCCTGAAGGGCGCGGCCGCGGCGGCCGGCTTCGCGGCCATCAACTCAGTAGGCAACCTGGGCGGCTTTTTTGCCCAGAACGCCGTGCCCTGGATCAGAGATCAGACGCACAACGACCTGGCACCCATGCTGTTTCTATCAGCCTGCCTCACCGTCGGCGGCCTGATGACATTCGTAGTCCAGCGCGCCCTGCGCCGCGCGCACCCCATTTAGCCGCGAATCACCGCAATCATCGCCTCCGACACCTTCTCATCAATCTCCGCAGCGTGCTGAATCTCAACCGGATAGCGCACGAGCGCTTCCACTGACGAGGCGGTAAAGCGCAGCTGAACTTGTGGCTGTGCACTCACAACCACCGCCGCGTTCGACGACGTAGTCCGCTGAATCTCCTTGGTCTGCCGGAGAATCTCGTCATGGTACTTCTTGACGACATCATTCACGGCGTTGAACAACTTCTCCTTGAGAGCCGTGTAGTCCGCACCCGCCGGTAACGCCAACGTCGTCTCGCGCCACGCGAAATTGACACCCGAGATCTGTTTGAACAGTCCGCCGGACGCCTGGAACACAATCGAATTCGCGAACGCCACCACCCGGCCGGTAGCCCCGAGGGCCCCCTGCGAATTCAACTCCATCAGGTGCATCCGCACCAGCCCGAGGTCGATGACCTCGCCGCTGACGGTGCCGATCTGCACCCGGTCACCCACGCGAATCCCGTATTTTCCAATGAGGAAAAAGTACCCCACGATGGACACGAGCACGCTTTGCATTGCGACCGCCACACCCGCCGTGAGCAGGCCCGCAAACGTTGCGAAGGAGCTCAACTCGGTCACAAACGTCAACCCGACGATGACGGCCACCAACACCCAGGTGGTCACCTTACGAACCATCAGCAACTGATTGCGCCGCCGTGGCTCATGCGCGTAGCGAAGCACCGCCCGCCGCCAAACCTCCGCGCCAGCGAATACCACCGCGAGCATCAGGGCCAGAACGCCGAGCCGCACACCCAGGGCCGCGAGAGCGTCGTGGTACTGATGTTTGATGGCGTCACGCCAGTTGCTCAGGTTGTGACGGTACTGCTTCAGCAACACGCCCTCTTTGCTGAGCGGAATGAGGATTGCCGAGGTCTGCTGGAACAGCCACGCCAGGGTATCGAACTGATCGCGAACACCCTTCAAGGTAGTGCTGTTGGCGTTATCCGCCTGCGCTGACAGAGCGTCGCTTTGCGCCGCGTACTGCTTCAGTTGTTCCAGCGGCGGCGTCCGGATCTTCAAAAATGTCTGCTCGAGGTCCGCCGTGCGCTCATCGATAGCATCGATGGTGCGCATCTTCTTCGACAGCCGCAATACGTTGGAACCCAACTCCCAGATGCCGATCCGGTCAGATGTGCTATTGGAAGCCGAGGTCAGCTGCGTGGCAGGCGTCGATTGGGATGCCGCGCCACCCGCGGCAGCCGGCGCCGCACCGGGCGCTGCCGTGTTGGCCGAAGGAATCGAAACCGCAATCGCGTCGATATGTGCCTTCAACGCGCTGGCCTTGGCGCGTTTCGCATCGCTCTCATTGACGAACAGCGCCATGGTGTCGAGCAGATTCTTTCTCGCGCTCACCATGTCGAGCTCGCCCTGCAGCTCTGACAGTTTCTCCTGCAGATCCGTTTTGCCGGCAGCCATCAATTTCCGGTCCGCCGCGATCTCGTCCTGGATGGCCTTCCGCTGTTCCTCCAGCCGCTTCTGCTGTTGGCTCAGCGACTGGGGGGAAGATGCGGTTTCCGTAGCGACATCAGCCGTGTTCGCTTCGCTGCTCAACAGCTCCGCGTTGGCGCGCGCCACCTCAAACGCCAGGCCGATCACTTTGTCGGCTGTCTGTTGGTTGGCATACAGAATCAGCAGGTCGCTCGGTTGCGTGGCCGACTGCTGCTGCGCACCCAATGTCCGGTACCAATCGACCGTCTCGTCCAGGATCTGCACGACCTGGTCGCCGGTCAAAACCGAAACATGCGTGGGCTTCGCAGTCGCGTCGGCGCCTGCCGCGGAAGCCGCGGGCGCAGGTGCAGCCGCCAACGCAGTAGCCGCTACAGCGAGGCTCGCCACGCCCAAAGCGACCCGACAGATGGACACAGTCGCCCGTAATGATGTTCGAATATAAGTACGCATCCGGCGAATTCTATAGAAAAGCCAAGGCCCGGAACCGCTACAATTCGCTCGCACAGCATGCATTTGACCGGCAGCACAGGGAGTGGACCGTCAATGCCAATACGAGCCGTACTTTTTGACCTGGGCGATACGCTGGTGTCCTATTACCAGCCGCAGGACTTCATGCCCATCCTCCGACGCTCACTGGACGCCTGCCTGCGGGCGTTGGGGCACACACCCCTCAGCGGCGAAGCCCGGACGGAGCTGGTGCACCAGGCCTTGGAGCTGAACCAGGAGCGCGCCGACCTCGCCGTGTGGCCCCTCGAGGAACGACTGCGGGTGTTGTTCAGGCAGTACGCCCCCGATTCCGCGGTCGACACCGAGTTGGCCGAGCGCCTGTCCGAGGCGTTCCTGCAGCCCATTTTTGCGACCGCCCGTGTGAGCAAGGATGCCCTGGCGCTGCTCATGAGCCTGAAACGCAGGGGCGTGAAAACAGCGATTGTGTCGAATACACCCTGGGGCAGCTCCGGACGAATCTGGCGGGCCGAGCTGGCCCGTCACGGGCTGCTCCCGGCAGTCGACGCGATCGTATTCTGCAGGGATGTCGGTTGGCGAAAGCCACACCCGAGTCCGTTTCGCCGCGCGTTGGAAATACTCTCAGTAGCGGCTAAGGACGCGGCTTTCGTCGGCGACGACCCCGTGTGGGATATTGAGGGTGCACTCAGTGCAGGGCTGATGCCGATCCTGTTGGGAGGCCGTCCCCAACAGCGCATGTCTGCGCGTGTAGTGACCGCCGCGTCGTTACCGGATGTTCTGGCGAAGGTTGACCAACTGAATTCGCCGGCGAACATGGGCCCGCAGCCCATGATCGCCTAGGCTCCCAGGGTCCAACCGCTCAGCGCTCGACGACGAGCTCCGTCTGACCGAAGCTCAACCTGCGGGAAAATCGCCGCCGGATGCGAACGGCCGCTACGGCGGGGACCTCGGTCGTCCGCCCCTCCTGAAACGCAACCTCGCTTTCAGTGGGCTCCCACTCGACGCCGAGCTTCGTCAGGGCTGTCCGGGCCGCACCGATGAAACCGTGCGGGTGATACAGCGTGGGTCGCTCCGAAACCCCGGAGGTAAACGCCAAACCGTATACGCCACATCCGAGTCGCACGAGGCGGCCCTCTGCGACGATCTTGCGCAACGCGCGCAGAACCTGGCGCCGTCCGCTCAGATCTGTGAATTCACGGGTCAGGAAAACGTATTCGCGGCTCTCCGCGATGCGGCTCTCGATCTTCGACTGCAGAGAATTGGGGCGTGCCATGTCGTCCTCTTGGTGCTGTCACAGTAGTCAATCGGATTGGCCACATCGATCCCGACACACCCGTGCAGTCCCCTCGTTCCCGCACTACGATGGAACCTCAGCGCCCGACAAACACTTGTGCAGAAATATCCGCGCCTTCTCCCAATCGCGCTGCACGGTGCGCTCGGACATGTTCCACATCGCCGCGATCTCGGCAAACGAGAAACCCCCGAAATACTTCAAATCCACCACCTCGGCCAGCCGCGAGTCCGTGGCGGCGAGCCGGTCGACCGCATCGCTCAGGCGCTGCAACTCATTCGAGTCGGCAACCTGTTCAGGCACCTCGGTGGGCAGCGAAGTGATCTCAAAACCCGCGCCCCGTTTGAGCGCCTGGCGGCTGCGTGCGTAGTCGATAATCAGGCCGCGCATGGCACGCGATGCATAGGCCAGAAAACGGGCGTGATCCGGAAACACGACGCCATCACGGGCGTGCACGGTCAGATACACCTCATGCAACAGAGTTGTCGCGCCCATCGCGTTGCCGGCCCCTCCCTGGCGCAGCTTGCGTTGCGCCAACCGGCGCAACTCGTCGTACAGGCTGACAAACAGCTGTTGGTGGTCGACCTTGCCCGGTGCCCTTTCAGCCAGTTGACTCATGGTCCGGGCTCCCCGGCAGAGTTTTCCGGCTGCCGGTACACGGCAACGCCCCGCTTGCGTAATTCTTCGAGCAGCTTGTCTCCCAGGACCGGCAAACGCTCCAGGTCGCGCATGGCGACTCCCAACAAGGTCGCGGAGAAAGCACTCCCGAGTGCCGTGTGCAGCTCCGCGGTCATCCGCGTATTCATGTGATCTTCCTCGCTTGGATTGCTGACCCGATTCACCATGACATTCAAACCTGCGCCAGCTGTCGCGCCAGCAACAACAGGGGGTGATCGGGGTCTACTGTGTTGGACAGGTGGTCGATTGCGGCAAGCAGTGCCTGCCGCGCGCCCAACGTGTCACCTTTTTTCGCCAGCACCTTGCCCAGCACGAGCCACGCCAAACCGCTGCGGTTGGAATGTGGCACGCCGCCCTGAGCGTCCTGTGCGAGCGCCAGTGCCTTCCGTGCGTCCGCCTCGGCTTGCGCCAGCCGGCCCTCCTTCAGATTCAACTCGGCCCGCGGCAGCAATGCCGCCATTTGAAAAAACACCGTGTTCCCCTCGGCCAGGGCGGCATCCAGGCTCGCCCGGGCGGCGGCGAGCTGGTTGTTGGCCAGCGCGATTCGGCCGCGCGCGATCTGCAGAATCACCTGGTGCTGACCATTGGCGGGCGCCGCGGTCCGTGCCAACTCGGAAGCCTCGCGCAGATAGTGGTCCGCGCCTTTCAGATCGCCGGTTTCACGCGCGAGCCAGGCGAGCCCCGCCAGGCAGTGCAGACGCATCAACGGCAACTCGCCCTGCAGACTCAACTCGATGCAGCGGTTATAGCCATTTCGGGATTCCTCGAAGCGCCCGATCAATTCCAACGCCCGGGCCCGGTTACCCACCATGACAACCGGCAACGCCCCCGACTGAGTCTGGACTGCGGACTGCAGGATCTCGTCGTATACCTGCAGGGCGTGCTTGGGATTGCCCGTGCCGTCGTAGACAACGGCCAGGTTGTTGCGGATCACAGTTGCATCGGGCCCGTGGTCGCGGCCGGCGCGCGCATATTTTTGCAGCGACTGGCGAAAATATTCCTCGGCCGCACTGCTGTGGCCGGCGAGCCGCTCGCCATCGGCGATGGCCCCCAGGATCCCCGCCTCCGCGGCCGCCGAAGGGTTGGCCAGGGTCCGCAGGCGTTGCAGCGCCTGCTGGCCATATTTCACGGCGCCCTGCGGGTCGCCTTCGAACTGGGCCACCGCGGACCGATAAGCCAGGCATTCCGCCACCTGTTGGGGGGTGGAATGCGGATCGTCGATCACCTGCGCCAACATGGAGCGCGCCTCCGGCAATTTCCCCAGGTTGCCCAGGGTCAAGGCCAGATCGCAGGTCACCTTGCGCCGCAGATCCACATCCGGCGAGCTCGCAATCGTTTCGAACGCTTCCTGTAACAACCGCAGCGCCCTCTTCTCGTCACCCATGGTGCGGTAGTGCACCCCAACCAGATCCAGGACTGCTGTTCGGTGCTCGGTATTCCCGCGAAATTCCGCACTCACCAGCGCCTCGCTCCGAGCCAACATATCGCTGCTGGTGAGTGGCCGCTCGGCGCCCGCCGATTCAGTGATCAGCACATTTAAAAAATCGGCGATCGCCTCGTTACGAGATGACAGCGCGAGCGCCCGGTCCCGCTCAGCAGCGGCCGCACTAGCGTGACCCGCGGCCGCATGCGCTTCGTACAGGGCTATCGCGGCCGTGGCGATGATGGCCAGCAAGGCCGCAGCAGCCCCCAGCACGGAGGGCTTGTGACGCGCGATGAATTTGCGGGACCGATACCAGCGGTTGTTCCGGCGGACCGCAATCGGCTCACCCTCGAGATAGCACTCGATGTCAGCTGAGAGCGCGTCGGCTGTTGCATAGCGCTCGGCCGGTGCTTTGCGCAGCGCTTTGAGCGTGATGGCATCCAGATCACCGGTCAGGACGCCCTCGAGACTGCGGACCGTACAACTGCGGGCGCTGGCCGAGCCCTGCGCCATCGCTGACTGCCTCAGAGCCTCGCTCGGTCGTTGCGGATCCCGATTGAGAATGGCCTCCTCGAGTTGCGCACGGGTCGCGCCCACGGAGTTGTACGGCCGCTCGCCCGTCAACAGCTCAAACAGCAGCACACCTAATGAGTAGATATCCGAGGCCGTCGTGACCGGCTGCCCGGCGATCTGCTCCGGCGAGGCATAGTCCGGTGTCAGCGCGCCGCCAGCCTGTCCAGCAATGGCACGGCCACTCTCATCGCGCGGCTCAATGGCAATCAACCGTGCAATACCGAAGTCGAGCAGCATCGCACGGCCATCGTTCCCGACGATGACGTTGGAGGGCTTCAGGTCACGGTGAATTACGAGGTTGCTGTGCGCGTATTGGACCGCGCGCAACACCTGTTGGAAGAGGCGCAATCGGTGACAGACATCGAGCCGTTGTTGATCGCAGTATTCAATGAGCGGCGCGCCCGCCACATACTCGAGCGCCAGGAACGGCTGCCCGTCCTCGGCGAAACCGGCGTCGTAAAGCCTGGCGATGTTGGGATGAGACAACTCGGCGAGGATGTCGCGCTCACTGGCAAAACGCTCCGCGAGATGCCCGCCTTGCGGGCCGGGGTGCGGTAGTTTCAGCGCAACTGGCCGTTTGATCAGTCCATCGCTGCGGCGGGCGAGCCACACGGCACCCATACCCCCGCTGCCGATCTCACGCTCCACGACATACGGACCTACAGCTGCTCCAGGCCGCAACGGCGTGACACTGACTGCCGCCCGGGCGTTGTCGACCGCGTCCCGCAGGCTCGGAAGGATATCCAGGAAGTCGTCCGTCTCGTTCACTGACCCGTGCCGCAGCAGGCTGCGCAGCTCCTCCCTGTAGGCACTGTCAGGCGCCTTCAGGGACTCCAGCCAGCGCTCGCGGGCCTCTGGAGGCACTTCCAGGGCCTCATCGAGCAACCGCGAGAGAATTGGCCAGTGTTTTGGATTGATCAGCATGCCCCCGCCCGATGTCACACAATCGTGCTCGCTTACCCAGACGCGCATTTGAAGGCAAAGAGGACAGCGGGGGCGTTTAAAAAACGCTCCCCATAGGGCGAAAACGGACAGCGCCCACGGGACAGAAAATATTTGAGGTGTAGTGGCCCCGAGGGGCGTAGGAGCCTGTCTGACTCATGTTCGCCTGCTGCGGCCGGCCCCCATGAGTCAGACAGGCTCCTAGCGCAGGGACTCGGCCAGCAGCAGCCGCGCCTTCTGCCAGTCGCGGCGCACAGTGCGCTCGGTCACCCCCATGGCCGAGGCCACTTCGCTCTCGGTCATGCCGGCGAAATAGCGCATTTCCACCACCCGTGCCAGGCGCTCGTCCACCTTCTGCAACTCATCCAGCGCATCATTGATCCTGACAATCTGGTCTTCACTGACACTGAGGTTCTCGGCAAATTGCGTGGTGAGCGGCACGTGCACGGCGTCACCTCCGCGGCGCTGGGACTGGCGCTGGCGCGCGAAATCGACGATGACGGAGCGCATGACGTGCGCGGCGTACGAGAAGAAGTAGCCCCGCTCCGCATTCGACAGGTGCCCGGCATGCACATAGCGCATGTAGCTCTCGTGCACCAGAACGGTGGTGTCGAGCAGGGTATTGCGGCCGCCGGCCTGAAGTTGGGCACGAGCGCGCGAGCGCAGCTCGTCGTAGGCTACGGCAAACAGTTGCGCACGAGCGGATTCATTGCCTTCACGCGCTTTTTGCAGCAGATCTTTCAGGGGATCCATGCGGCCACCGGGGCGCCCATATTCCGTGCGACAAAACTCGTCGCAGCGTAAAGCCGACCTGGGAGTATCACACATAACGTGTGTCGGACGCACGAACAGGAGCGTCGTTGATACAGCGACTTTCGTCGCCTGAAACCGAAATGCTATCGTTCACAGATGATTGCCCTTCTCTCGCTCGTCATCTGGCTGTATCTCGTTTTTTTACATGGCCGGTTCTGGTCCTCGGGCCCGGAATTGCAACCCGCCACGGCCGCGCAGCTTGCCGACACGGCGGCGCTTCCGGATGTCGACATCATCGTTCCGGCGCGCGATGAGGTCGAAACCATCGGACCCGTCATTGCCTCGCTGATCGCGCAGGATTACCCAGGGAATTTTCGCGTCACCCTGGTCGACGACAATTCAACTGACGGGACCGCAACTGCGGCAGGTACTGCGCCCAATCTGCGCGTGCTACGCGGGCAACCAAAGCCCACAGGATGGTCCGGAAAGCTTTGGGCGGTCTCGCAAGGTGTCGCCGCCAGCAGCGCCCCGGTGTTGTTGTTGACGGACGCGGATATCGTTCACGACCCGAGGCACCTGGCGGCGCTCGTGACCCGATTGAAAGATCCGCGCGTCGAGTTGGTCAGCGAAATGGTCCGGTTGAATTGCACGAGCTTCGCAGAGCGCGCGTTGGTGCCGGCGTTTGTGTACTTCTTCCAGATGCTCTATCCGTTTGCCAGCGTCAACAATCCGCGCTCCAGCGTTGCAGCCGCTGCGGGCGGCACTGTGTTGGTTCGTAGAGAGGCTCTCGAGCGGATCGGCGGCATCGAAGCCATAAAAGGAGCGCTCATCGACGACGTTACGCTCGCCAAGGCAATCAAAACCGTGGGCCCGCTCTATCTGGGCCACTCGGGCCTGGCCAGATCCGTGCGCCCCTACCCTCGTTTCGCGGATATCTGGAACATGGTATCGCGAACGGCCTTCACTCAACTGCGGTACTCACTGACGCTGCTGCTGCTCACATTACTGGGTCTCACCCTGGTCTGGCTCGTTCCGGTCGCAACGCTCGTATTCGGGACAGGGTGGCGGCGCGCGTGCGGGGGTGCGGCGTGCCTGTTGGCCGCAGCCAGCTATATTCCGACTTTGCTGCGGTACGGCCGCAATCCGCTGTGGGCGCTGACACTGCCCTTGATCGCTTTGTTTTATATGGCGGCCACTGTCGGTTCAGCGTTTAATCGCTGGTTCGGAGGCGGCAGTCAGTGGAAAAACCGGGCCTACGGCACCGAGCGGTAGTCATGCAATCAACATTCGTTCTCGTCCACGGCGCCTGGCACGGCGGTTGGTGTTATTCACGGGTAGCGGAACGCCTGCGCGCTGCCGGCCATCGTGTCTTCACACCCACATTGACCGGCGTCGGGGAACGGGCCCATCTGTATTCCCGCTCAATCAATCTGACGACGCACGTGACTGACATCCTCAATGTATTCAAGTGGGAGCGGCTGCAAAACGTCGTCCTCGTAGGACATTCCTACGGCGGAATGGTCGTCACCGGCGTCGCTGATCTGATACCTGAAAAGGTATCTTCGCTGGTGTACCTCGACGCGTTTCTAGCTGCAGACAACCAGTCGATCATGGATCTTCAGCCGCCGGAACGTGCACAGGCAATGCGCGCAAGCGCCACCGAGGCCAATGACTTCGCAGTACCGCCCGCCTCCGCCGCCTTCTTCAACGTCAATCAGGCGGACCGGGAGTGGGTGGACTCACTGTGTACGCCGCACCCGTTCGCCGCTCTGAATCAACGCCTGAAGCTCACAGGTGGCATCGACCGAATCAACCGCAAGGCGTATGTGCTCGCGACCGGAAGGGTCGGATCATTCAATCGTTTCCGCGATTCAGTGGCCAACAATCCTCAGTGGACCACCCACGAACTGCCGTGCGGACACGATGTCATGATCGATCTGCCCGACGAGACCACCGCAATCCTCACCGGTCTGCGGCCAGGTTCGCCTTGAGATAGTTGGCGAGCCCGCCGAGCTCCAGGATCCTGCGTACCGAGTCGGGAATCTGCGGGAACGCATACTCCCGGCCTGCATGTGCAATTGTGCCCCGCGCCAGATCAATGTTGAGGGTGTCACCCTCGCTGACAGCCGCGTATATTTCCGGCGACTCCACGATCGTGAGGCCATCATTGATGGCGTTGCGATAGAACGTGCGGGCAAATGAGGCAGCCACGACAGCTTTGATGCCGAGGCCCTTGATGGCTGTCGACGCCTGCTCACGCGCGCTGCCACAGCCGAAGTTTCGCCCGGCCACGAGAATATCGTACTGCCGCAGCTTGTCGGGAAAGCCCTCGCCCAACATCTCGAACGCATGTTTGGCCAGGTCCGCCGGCTCGATGTAGATCAGGTAGCGGCCCGCAATGATGATGTCGGAGTTGACGTTGTCGCCGAATTTGAAGACCCGGCCGCAAATGCTGGATTCCATGGTGCTCTCTTTAAAGAAACTCACGCGGATCGGTAATCACGCCCTTGATGGCCGAAGCCGCCAGTGTCGCCGGACTCGATAAATAGATACTGGATCTGCTGCTGCCCATGCGGCCGACGAAGTTGCGGTTGGCGGTGGAGAGCGAGACTTCACCATCCGCCATGGTTCCGCCATCGCCGGCACAGGCCCCGCAGCCCGGATTTGTAACCAGCGCGCCACTTTCGATCAGCGTCTGCAGAACACCGGACTTCATGGCTTCCAACATGATCTGCTTCGAGCCGGGTGTCACAATGAGCCGGACACCCGGACTGACGTGCCGTCCCTGCAGAATTCCGGCAGCCACCACCAGGTCTTCATATTTGCCGTTGGCGCATGAGCCCAGGAAGGCCTGGTCGATGCGCGTGCCAATCACTTCCCCCACCGGCTTGGTGTTTTCAACCTGGTGAGGGCAGGCAACCATCGGCGTCAGTTCCGACAGGTTGACTGTGATCTGCTGTACGTAGTCGGCATCGGCGTCGGCATAGACCGGCTGATACAGAGATTTATCCTGCAGCCGCCCTTCGAGGTACTGCGCGGTCTTCGCATCGGGCGGAATGAACACACATTTGCAGCCCATTTCCATTGCCAGGTTGGCCATGGTCATGCGCTCGGAGATACTCATCTGCGGCATGGCATCGCCGTAGAACTCGATCGACTGGTAGCCCGCGCCGTCGGCGCCGAGCTTGCCGATGAGATGCAGCATGAGGTCCTTGGCGCTCACGCCCGGGGAGAACCGGCCTTGCAGCGTGATCTTGATCGTCGTGGGGACCTTCATCCACAACTTGCCGGTGATCCAGATTGAGGTCACCTCGGTATAGCCGATTCCGGAGCCGAGCGCGCCCAGGGCCCCGTAGATCGTGCAGTGCGAATCGGTACCCACCACGAGGTCGCCCGGTTTGATGTGGCCGTTCTCCATCAACACCAGGTGTGCGATTCCGGCATCGACGTCGTAGAACTTCTTGATGCCGTACTCGCGGGCGAAATTGCGCGAGGTCTGCTGATCCTGGGCGTACTTTTCCGTCTTGGCCGGCGAGATGTGATCGAGCACGATCGCGAGCCGGTCCGGATCATAGAGCCTGGTGGCGCCGATGCGCCGCATGACACTGACAGAGCGCCACGTCGCCGTGTGGCTCATCACCACATCGGGATAGGCCTCTACGATCTCACCCGGTGACACCTTTGGCACGCCGGACTTGCTGGCCAGGATCTTCTGCGCGATTGTCATTCCCATCGGTAGCTGCTTCCGCGGACATGATAGTGAGTTCGGTAAATCAGGGTGACGGCAACCGAGGCCACCGTACCCACGGCGAGTGGAATCGAGGCGTAGTAAAAAAGACTCCGCAGCGGCACGTGCCTTCCTACGAGGACACTGACAATCAGCGGACCGATTGCACCGCCGGCGCGGGCGAAAATCATGAACCAGCCGATTCCCAGGGCGCGGACCGGTGTGGGATAGATGTTGCTGATGGCGGAGACCTGGGCGAAGTGCAGCCCCAGTACGCAAAAGCCCGCAGCGGCGGTCAACAGCAGCAGCGTCGTCTCACTATTACCGGGCAGGCCCATGCTCGCGATGACGGGCACGCTGAGCACGTACAGGACTGTGCACGGGATCATTCCAAACTTGTCGAGCGGTCGTGCAATGATCCAGCCGCCCAGCGTACCGACGAACTGGAACAACGTTAACGCCAGCGTTGCCCGCCCGTACGTCAGCCCTTCGTCGCTGAGCAGTTGCACCAGCCAGCTGTTGAACGAATAGAACACCAACATCACCAGGAACGATCCCAACCACAGCAGGGGCGTCAGCTTGGACAGCTTCCCGGCAAACAACTGTCCAAACGATGAGCGTGCCGACTGCGACTCTCCCGCCAGGACATACTGACAGTCGGGCTCGGCATTGAGATTCGGGTCGGCGCGTCGCAGAACCTCGACCAGCTGCGCGCGCTTCTCGGGGTGCAGACACAGAAACTTCGGCGACTCGGGCAGCAGCATGTAAACAGCCACTGCCAGGATCAGCGGCGCGACGCCGCCAACCATAAACAGAGCCTGCCAGCCGTAGTGAACCAACAGGGGAGCCGCAAACAGGCCGGGCAGACCCGAGCCGATGGTGGTGCCGGAAAATGCAATCGTGACAAAGGTGGCACGCAGCCGGCGCGGCGCAAACTCGTTGATCGCGGCCACCGTGACGGCCAATGCTCCCGACATGGCGATGCCGGCGAAGAAACGTACCGCAATGAGTTGTATGAACGACGTACACAGTCCCGACAGGATGCCGAACACGCCGATCATCACGGTCGCCCCGATCATGGCGTTGCGGCGGCCGATTCGATCGCCCAGCAGCCCGAACAGGAACGGCCCGATCAGGCCGGCCACCAGGCTGGAGCTCAACAAGGGGCCCAGGGCTGCCCGGTTGAGGTGCCACTCTTTGACGATGGCCGGTGCCGCGAACGCCACCAGGGAAATATTGAACCCGTCAGCCAGCGTGACCAGCGTGCACAGCAGGACCACGCCGACCAGGAAGCGACTCACAGGCTGGCGGTCAATGAACTGCGTAACGTCGATTGTCTGTGCCATAGGGCGACTCAGAATGCGTATTTGAGGGACACCAGGAAGTTGCGCGGCTCAGCCGGCTGGCCCGTCAGAATCCCGAACGACGACAGCTGATTGAACTTGCTTACGTAGTAAAGCTTATTCCCTACATTGTTTGCATCCAACGCGGCGGAGAATCTTCCGTCCGCACCGGCCCACAGCAGGTGGGCGTTGATCAGAGAGAAGCCACCCTGGGATGAGGCCAGGAGGTTCTGCGGGTCGAAGTAAACGCGCGTGGTATAGGTGTAGTCCACACGCGGCGTCAGCGCGCCCCAGCCGGCCATGTCGAGCGTGTACTGCACGCCGAGGTTTCCCTTGAACTTCGGGCTGTACGGCGCGACGTCGCTGAAGCGCAGGCCGCCCGGATTCTGCGCGGTGAACGCAGCCGGGCCCAGGCTGTGATAGGCGAAGTCCATGTAGCCCGCGGAGGCATTGAGCAGCAGGCCACCGAAAGGTCTTGCCTGGATTTCCGCCTCGCCGCCCTTGATGAGCGCCTGTCCCGCATTCAGGGTCGTGGTGCCACCCACTGTAGTATTGGCGAACCCGATCAACTGGAGTCCCGTGACATTGTTGATATAGCCATCCACATTCAACGTCAGGTGCCGGTTGAAGAAGTCGGTTTTCGCGCCGACTTCGTAGGCCTTCAACTGCTCAACCGTAAACGGCGTGGCCTGGGCCGCGGTCACCGGGTTTGGATTGGTGCCGCCGCCTTTGTAGCCGGTCGAGTATTGCGCGTAGGTCATGATCGAGGGGGTCCACTGATACTGGATCGCCACCTTGGGATCTACGCGCGAGTCCTTGGAAGTGGTCCGGATCGCGGGAACGCCAAACACGTACGCACCGGGCGGCTTGAGGTTATTCGCCGGTACCTGCGGGAGGTCGTAGCCGGTATAAGTCCACTCAAAGCTGTCGTGGCTGTAGCGCAGGCCGGCTTCGAGACTCAGCTGGTCGGTGAAGTGATAGACCGTGTGCAGGTAGCCGGACTCGTTCTGCTGCTTCGTGGGATCCGACGTCACTTCGTTGATGCCGAAGAACGGGCCGATCTGACTGACAGACAGATTGATATCACCGGTATCGAGGCCGCGGCCACGGAAGAAGAACGCGCCCACGGTCCATTCCAGTTTCTTGTCGAACAGGTCACCCGAGACGCGGTCCTCCTCGCTGAAATTCTCGTAGGTGATCACGTTGCGGATCATGTTGATCGGCAGCGGGCCGTTCTTGTATTCGGGGATGGTGCCCTTGAAGTTGCGATAGCCGCTGATCGACGTGAAAGTCATCGAATCGCTCAGTTTCCAGTCCACGCGGCCCGTCACATCCCAGGCGTTCTGCGGCGCTTCAGCTGAGAACGACAGACCGTTCAACGGATTCGAGAACGTGGCGTAGTTGGAGTACGGGTTCCGGTTGATCAGGGCGGAGGTGATCGGGACTCCGGTGAGCGGTACAGCCACGCGGGTGTTGTATGCCGGCAGGGCCGAGCCAGGATAGGTGGGATTGATGATCAGCGGCACTTCCGCAACCGCCTGGTCCGTATTCTGGGTGGTGCTCACGGACAGCCGTGCAATCACGTTGTCGGTGGGCAGCCATTTGATGGCCACCCGGCCGTAGGTATCGTTGATACCCCCTTCCTTGCCGACCTCGCAGTCCGAATGAATGCTCGGCGCAATCTTGTTGCCGTTGCCGGGATTCAGACAGTTGTAGTCGAAGCGCGTTACATAGCCGTCGGTGCGCTCGCTGCCGGCGGCCACGCGAACAAAGAGTTTGTCGGGGATCAGGGAGAAATCGAAGGCGCCGCGCAATTTGCGCTCGCCGAAGCTGCCGGCCCCGGCCTGCACGTACCCGTTCCCGCCACCGGACGGGTCGACGGAATGAATCGCCACCGCGCCGCCTTCGGAATTCTTGCCGAACAGGGTCCCTTGCGGACCGCGCAGCACTTCGACGTTGTCAACATCGCCCAAGGTCAGGAAACTGCCGAACGCAATGGGCTGATAGATGTCGTCAACGTAGATCGGTACGCCCGGCTGGAAAGCCGGACTGAAATTCGACTGGCCGAGGCCGCGGATATAGGCAACCAGCGTGTTGCCGCCGGTGGAGCCTTCGGTGGTCAGCGTCGTGCTCGGCACGGAGGCTGTCAAATCAGTCACGTTGGTGATGCCCCGTGACTCCAAGTCGCTGCTCGACAGCGCCGAAATCGAGATCGGCGTGACCTGCAGACTTTCGGAGCGATAGCGCGCCGTGACGGTGATTTCCTGTAGCTCACCGGTGTCGGCAGGTCGTGCAGCCGGTGCATCTTCGGCACGCGCCGGGTTTTGCGCTGCGGTCCCCGCAGCTGCACAAGCAATGAGCGTTACGTACCGCCTCGAACGAATCAACATAGAACTTCCCCCTGAATGCGACGAGCCTCGCTCGTTACCGAGCTACGCCACCCGAGTGATTCTCATAACAAGGTCCGCGGATCCGCGATCCTGCCGCTCAACGCCGAAGCCGCCACGGTCAGGGGCGAGGCCAGGAAATGCCGGGCTTTTGGATGCCCGTTGCGGCCTGGAAAATTCCGGGCCTGTGTGGAAATCATGACTTCTTCTTCGGCCAGCGCGCCCATGTTGAACGCCTGGTTGGAACCGCAGCTGGGCGGGAAGATATTCGCGCCCGCCACATGCAGCGTCTCGAACAAACCCTCGCGAAGTGCGGCGAGATAGATGCCGCGGGACGCCGGGACAACCTGGAGACGTACACCGGGTGCGACCTTCTTGTTGGCGAAGTGTTTGGCCAACGTCCGGATGTCGCTGAGCCGGCCACCGGTACTGCCACCTATCTCCGCCACGTTGATGGGAGTACCTGCCGCGGCATCGATCGGCTTAACGTTGCCAACGGTCGGCGGACAGGCGATCTGCGGCTCGATCTTGCTGACATCGATGTCAATTGTCTGCGCGTAACGTCCCTCGGGATCATTGCGCAGCAGCTCAAAGTTACCGTGCCCCAACAGCGCCTTTACGTAGTCTGCAGTCTTCTGATCCGGATTGACAAAGCCACACTTGCCACCGACATCAATGGCCTGCAATGGAAACAACGCCCGATCCGCGACATCGAGCTTCTCGATATACGGACCGGCATACTCGAGCGCCTTGTAAATGGCACCGTCCTCACCCAGGTAGCCGACGAGATACTGCGAGATATCACGAGGTGCGACCCCGTCCATGGTTGAGCCGTGGAAGTGGATCCGGATGGTTTCCGGGACCTTCAACCAACCTGACCCATGCACAAAGCCGAGCGCGGCCATGGAGTTGTTGCCCACTCCGGTGGCAAAGGCGCCCAGGGCTCCATAGATCGGTGTGTGCGAGTCGCAGCCCGTGATGATCATGCCGGGGGAGGCGAGCCCGGCTTCCATAATGGCGTGATGGATACTGCCACAGCCGCAATCGAACAAGTTTGGCACCTTGTGGCGGGCAGCAAATCTACGCACGGACGCCAGCGCCTCCGCGGCTTCCCGTGTTGCAGGTGCGAAGTTGTGATCGAAGGCGAACACAATCCTGGCGGGATCCTTGATGGTGGCGCCCTCCATCTCGTTCTCGAAGACTTTGATCACGAAGCTGGCGCTCAAATCGTGCATGACCATCAGGTCCACGCCCGCCACGACGACCTCGCCCGGCTCAACCACACTCTTGCCGCTCTTTTTGGCGAGAATCTTTTCAACCATGTTCATAGCAGCTCCAACCCCCCGCGCCCCTGCAGGCCGGTATCGCCGTAGTACAGACGCTGACCGCCGCTGTTGATCTCTACTTGCAGTGCGACGACCGCACCGGCGGCTTCATCGAGGCTGCTGATGCCTTCCCACGTGTAGGGGCCGGATAGTTTTTCGAGGTGCACGGGTGCCCCGGCCGGCGGCGGCAGCTTGCAAGCCGTGCCAGCCAGATTGCGTGACAGCTTGGCCCAGTGGCCATTCAACTCGAGTGCCACGGTGACTGACGAGTTGGCCCCCACCGGCTTGCCGGAAGCCGGCAGAGGCACCGTGCGTCCGTCCGAGACCAACACCACGAGATCTTCGGCACCGGCCCGGCGAAAATTCCGCTCCAGGCGCCCGACGAGCTCATAGTCCCGCAACCCCGCCCCGCCCTTCGCAATCTCCTCCCCGAGAACGCGGCGAGCCACTTGCGCAGCCCGCCGATACATCGCGAGCTCAGAGTCGGCCGCTGTGCGGCGCACCTGATCACGGGGGACGTCGACGATCTGCACGCTTCCAGCCTTCAGCTGCGTGTACAGATCATTCGGCAGCCCTTCGAGATCCAACAACCCGATGCGCGTCCAGCCCCGCTCAGCGCACAGCTTCGCGATCTGCACCGGCAGGCTCGGGCTCGCGACAATCACCTCGTGGATCGTCACAGACTTGATCCATGGATAGACCCGAGGCGACAACGAGCACAGCAGGATCGGCTTCTCCCCCCGCGGCACCACGGTGAGGGCCCGATTCCAATAGGGCATGTAGTTGGAGATGTAGCGCACATCGTTTGAGCGCCACACATCCGAGTACGCCACGATGGCCGGCACATCGAGCTGCTCGCACTGCCGGTTGATGATCTCGAGCCGTGCATCGAAAGCAGCGGGTGGCAACTGCACTTTGTCCCAGCTGATGAGTCCACGTTTCATGACTGGAACAACTTCTTGGCGGTTTTGCTGAGCGAGACGCAGCCATCGTCAGTGACCAACAGAGTGTCGCCGAACACCATGTACCCGGACAGCGGCAGGTATGTGTTCGGGTGAGCAATCACGACCATGTTTGGCTTGCAGATGTAATGCACGTTTTCGAGCACGTGCGGAAATTCGTCCGGATACAGACCGAGGTTGTGACCCCGCACCCGTGTGTACTGCGGGCCCGTGTAATCCCCATATCCGCGCTTCCGAAACACATCGTTCTGTACCCGTGCGACATCGGAAATGTCGACTCCGGGACGCAGCAGCTCCTGTGCGGCATTCTGGGCCTCGGCGAAGATGGAATGAGCTTCGAGTTGCTTTGGATTGGGCTCGCCGATCACCAGGGTGCGGCAGATCTGCGCGTAGTAACCGTTGATCTGCGGAGTGAGCTCAGTGGTAACCGAATCGCCCGGCAGGAATTTGCGCGCCGTGGGCGGCTTCATCCCGGTCACTTCCGTGCCGCCGGAGGCCACCAGCATGAAGTTGTCTTCGGCGCCCTGCGCCTTGACGAAGGACTCGACCTCGGCGACCAGCTCAAACTCGGTCATCCCGGGCTCGCAGACCCGGACAAACTGCTCATAGCCACGGTCGGCGAGGTCGGCCGCCTTGCGAATCCACTCGAGCTCCTCGGGTGTTTTCACCCGCCGGATCTCCTCGACGTCAGCGGTTGCTGAGACCGGGTCTGAGTGAGTTGTCTCGCGCACCAACTGCACGAAACGCGCCTCCATCTGCTCCAAGCCATTGATGGCCACTACGGTGCCTGTGTCCTTGGCCAACACAGCCCGCAAACCCTCTGTCAGCCGCAACGCAAGCGTGGCTCGTCCATTGATACAGGCGCCGACGGCCTCCAGGTCCCACGGGTCCGTGACGATAGCCCGCACCTCGCCGTCGCGGGACAGAATGGCCGCTGCCTGCGGACCGGAGAAATTGACATTCACCAGGCACCGCAAGTGATCCTTGCGCCAGGTGTCGCCGTAGAAAATCAGCAGGTCCCAGCCGCGCTCGGCCATCAGCGCGACAAACTGTCGATGTCGGTCTCGATTCAACATGAGCCATCCACGGTTACGGAGAGACGGATTCCAGGAACCATTCGGTGGGCAGCTCGCGGCCCAGCCCCATCAGTCGGGCGCGCTTCAATACGGCGGCGCCCACCGCGGCAAACTGGATCCCGGAGCCGGTGTTGTTGTTATAAAGCGTGATCTGATCCGGGCCGCTGCGGCCTTTGAGGGTGCCGGCACACAGCTCCTGGATCTCGTGAATGTCTTCCCAGGCGACGATGCCTTTCTGCGCCGCCTCCCAGATGTCCGGCGACTTGTCCTGTTGCGCAACATCCTTGGCGTGGACAACATACAGATCGGCGCGTTTGATGGTTTCGTCGTCGATCTCACGACGCTTGTTGCTACCGTCGGCGCCGCCGATTGAAGCCACGTACATGCCCTTCTCAACCCAGTGCCCATCGAATACCGGGTCCCAGGCCGCCGTGGCGGCCTGGATGAAGTCACTGCCCTCCACGGCCGCCTTGGATGACTCGACACACTCAATGGAGCGCTCGAGCTTGGTGCTCATCTCGGCACAGAAAGCACGGCAGTGTTCCTGGTTCGGGCTGAACACCTTGACACGTTCGAACGGGAAGAGGCGGCACAGGGCCTCGAGATGGGCGCTGGCCTGCCAACCGCTGCCGAACAATCCCAAGGTGCGGGGCTTTGCCGGTGCCAGGTACTTCGCGCC
Organism: Gammaproteobacteria bacterium; assembly: GCA_034668025.1. Taxonomy (GTDB): domain Bacteria; phylum Pseudomonadota; class Gammaproteobacteria; order Steroidobacterales; family Steroidobacteraceae; genus 13-2-20CM-66-19. The sequence goes on from JAXDQF010000067.1 coordinate 20,471, forward strand.
GACCGCGCTCATGGCGGCCACCCGCATCTTCTGAATCACACCGTCCGGCATGATGGCGACGGGTTCGAGCTTCTCGAGATCGAACAGGATGACGAGGCCAACCCAACGATTGCCGGTGGCTACGGGAAGGATGCGGCGACGCTTGACCCCGTTGGTAAACGAGAAGCCCGCCATGTCGGAGGTGATCCGCAGGGCCCAGACACCGCTGCCAACACCACCGCCCTCCTGAGATTTGAATCGATACCGGAATCCAGGGTTCTCCCTGGATTCCACCGGCATGTAGGTTTGAGTGCGCGGCCGGTTGACGGCCTGGCCTTCAGCCAACTCACGCAGAATGGCCTCGGTCGCCTCCAACGCGTCCTGGTGATCCAGCGCGCGCTCGACCTCCTGGTTGCTCAACAGGAGCGTCACAGCCGCATCCCCTGCAGGAAGCCGGATTTGAGCAGCGGAATCAGGCCGCCCGACTCGAGCATCTCCAGCAGGAAGCCCGACGGCGGCCGGCTGCGTAAGGATTTCCCTGAGGTCAGGTTCTCGAGCGTGCCCGCTTTGATGTCCACGCGCAGGTGGTCGCCATCCTGTACCAGCTCAGTCACGCCGGGCATCTCCAGCAGGGGCAGCCCGATCTCGTGGCCGTTGCGATAGAAGGTCCGCGCGAACAGCTCCGCTACCACAGCACCAACGCCTGTTGCCTCGAGTGCCTTGGCTGCCAGGGCCCGGCCGGATGAGCAGCCGAAATTACGCCCCGCGACCAGGATGTCGCCGGGCTGAACCTGCTTGGGAAATTGCGGATTGACGGTCTCCAGCACGGAGGTCGCCATTTCCTTGGGAGTCTTGAACATGACGTGAGCAGGGGTCATCACGTCGGTGGGGATATTGTCGCCGAACTTCCAGCAACGTCCCTCGAAAACGAGATTTCTCGACACTTCATCACCCCTCTTACCGCGGCGTATGCACCTGCGGCAGTGCGTTGATTGTTTCCGGGCGGGTCCTTCCTGTCTAATAGCAGGTATGCCCCGACCCATAGCTCGTAGCTATCCCCTGTGGACCTGAGTCAGCTCAAGCGGTTTGTCGCCACCTTTGAGGGCGGCAGCCTGGGGAAGGCCGCGGAAGTGCTCAACATCTCGCAGCCGGGCCTGAGCAAAAGCATTCACCAACTCGAGTCCGAGTTTGGCGCCAAGCTGCTCGATCGCGGGCCCAAGGGCGTCACGCCCACGCCGTTTGGCGAAGCGGTCTACATCCGGGCCAAGAAAATCCTCGCCGAGTGGCGGCATCTCGAGAACGAGCGCGTGGCTTTGTTCAACGGCCTCGTGGGACACGTGACGATCGGAGTTGCACGCGGCACCGGTTTTGTCGGCCGGGTGATGCCTGCTGCGAGCGCCAAGCTCAGTAACAGCCGGTACGCCGTGCATCTGACAGTCGTCAGCGGCGTGGCTGAAGAACTGGCGCGGGCGCTGCGACTGGGCGATGTTGATTTCGCGGTCGCCGTCCTCGATACGGTCGCGGGGAATACCGACCTCGTGCAGGAGATTCTCTTCTACGACCGCTGCGGGTTGTTCGTCGACGCACAGCATCCCCTGGCGCGCAGCGGCCCGGTTGGAATCGAGGAGCTCGCGAAGTACTGCTGGCTGTTCTCAACCGATGCCGCCTCACTGCGCGACGCCCTTTCCGTACTTGCCCATAGCAACGGTATCGAGCCACGCAACACCGTCATCGACAGCAATTCCGTCGTCTATCTCGTGAGCACTCTGATCGGGAGTGACTTCGTGGGAATGCTGTCGATGGATTCGGTCGAGGACGCGGTCATCGCCGGCAAGCTCGTGGAGGTCGTGCTCGATCCTGCACAGCGGTCGCAGGTTGCGATCGCGGCGGTGGAGCGGCCGATCGGTTTTCTGCGGCGCGCGGATACGACACTCTCGCCGGTTGCACTCGCCTTGAAAGATGAGATCCGCAGCTTGTGCGACAAGCTCGGGTATCCGCTCGTTCCCCTCATTGCGCCGGAACCCGCCGCGTCCGGGGAATAAATCCCCGACACCCGCAGTCTTCTCCTGAAACCCTCAACAGGAGACTCTTCGTGTCGCACGACCCAAGGACTACATCTCGCCGCAACGCACTGAAGTGCATGGCCTTCGGCAGCGCCGGCACCCTCTTTGCACTGTCGGGAGGCATCTTCACGCCCATCGACCTTGCAGTCGCAGCGGGCACAGACAAGGAACGCGTCGCCGCACTGGGTAAACCGCTGTTTGTGCAGATCAGTGACACCCACATTGGTTTCAACAAGGACGCCAATCCGGACGTCAATGGGACGCTGACCCGGACAATCGATTTTGTAAATGCCATGCCGCAACAGCCGGGACTCATCATTCATACCGGCGACATCACCCATCTGTCCAAGCCTTCAGAGTTCGATACGGCGCAACAGATGATGTCGCGTCTGCGCACGACGGAGCTGCACACGGTTCCCGGCGAGCACGACACGACCGATGCCACCGTCACCGAGTATTTCAGCCGGTTCGGCAAGGCATCCAACAACAAAGGCTATTACAGTTTCGATCACGCGGGCGTGCATTTTGTTGCACTCATCAACGTGCTGGAATTCAAGCCAGGCGGACTCGGAACGCTCGGGGCGGAACAGCTCGCATGGGTCACCGCGGACCTGAAGGGCCGTTCCAGCAGCACACCGATTGTTGTGTTCGCACACATGCCGCTGTGGACGATATACGAGCCTTGGGGTTGGGGGACGGGTGACTCGGACCAACTCATGAGTCAGTTGCGCCGTTTCGGCTCAGTGACCGTGTTGAACGGACACATCCATCAGATCGTGCAAAAGGTGGAAGGCAACATCACGTTCCACACCGCGCGCTCGACATCTTACCCACAACCCGTTGCAGGCGTGGGTGCCGGACCGGGACCGTTGAAAGTCGCTGCCGATCAGTTACCGGGAATGTTGGGCGTCACGAGTGTGTCGGTGGGGGCCGGCAAGAACCGCTCGTTCGCACTCAACGACTCAACACTGTCAGCCGCGGCGGTTGCCTAGTCGGGTCGCCTGAGGGGTCTGAGCTGGGACCCTGGTTCGGGTCCCAGCCTCGAAGCCCTATGTCCGCGGGTACTTCGTGAAGATCGCCGCCACCGCGTCCTTGATCTTCTTATCAGCCTTCTCGCCGGTTACGCCGTTCAGGTTCTGGTCCACGGACGCATGCCAGAGGGCCTGCTTGGATTTACCGTCGTAGATATCCACGCCGATGATTCCTTCCTGGTAGGCGTAGGGATAGTCGTAGCCCCAGGCACCGTAACCACCCCAGCCGCCGTGGCGCCAGCCGTAGCCGCCGCCCCAACCCAAGCCACCGTAGAAGCCTGGATAGCCGTCAATCACGTTGCGCTGTCCGATTCCGTACCCAACCAGGCAGTCGGCATTTTCCGTGGTGGGATGAACGCCCACGGTGCTCAGATTGGCCTGGATAGCCGCGCGCAACCGCGCTTCATTCACGGGATTGGCAATCGTGCTGCGCAGGGAGTCACTGCTGCCGTGGAACGAGCCTGCCCAATCGAATGACTGGCACCGGACCGTGCCGGCCAGGGGCTGATTCACGTCCGAGGTCACCCGCAGCGTGGTGCAGGCGCCCAGACCCAAAGCGACCGAAACCGCAACCGCGCACCCTAAAATCTGCTTGATCATGGCGAAAACCTCGAGCGATCACCTGGAACGCACTGCGACACAATAATCGCAACCTACCCTGATGTGAACGCACAGCTTCAGGGCCGGTTTACATTAGATGGACCGGCACCCGCCCGGTTCAACGACTCAGTCGTTCCCCTTTCGATACCCTTTCGCAATCCGGTAGTGAAAGTCCCGGATGGCCACGCCATCGCGGGAGAGGAAGCCGGTTTTCATCGGTCCCACGGTCGTGGCATACGGTGCGGTGAACTCGTCTGCAATGTCATGTGGATCCCAGGCGACGAGCAGCAGCGGCCGGTCCCCGATTTCGAGGGTCGAGGCCCACCTTCCATACATCAGACCTTCGCCACCGAAGAGGTTCCGGCTGGAGGTCTCGTTGACCGATCGCGCGTGTTCCGGGGCGTAAAACGTCAGCTGGCTCGCCAACTCATAACGGTCCATTCCCACGATGACCGGCTCGAGTCCCGTCTCCTTGCGCAGCTGCGTGGCGATTCCATTGATCTGTCGCCCGAGGTCGCGCCAACCGACGGGCACCAGTTCCAGGTGGTTGCTGTAGCCGACACCCGGCAAGCCCAGCGCGAGGTAGTGCAGGCCCGTTCCGAGCAGCAGGATCATGATGACGGCCGTGGGTCCCCAGGCCGAATGAATCCAGGCCCTCGAGCCGGCCCGCTTCCCGAACTCGACGATTGAAGTCGCCAACGCGGGAACCGCTCCCAACCACAGTGCCCCCGTCCAATCGATCTTGACGTCGTGGCGTACGCTGAACACCACAAACACCGACAGGGGCACCAGAACCGCCAGCTGTAGAAACAGCCAGCGGCGCCGCACATCGCTCGATTCATTCGCTGGTGGCCGACGGCTGAAACGCGAAGCCAGCAAAGTTGCAAAGCCCGTCGGTGTCAGCAGAACCAGCGCCGAGATCAGCAGCCGGTGCAAAGAAAACCGCGGCCGCTCCGCCAGCCGGCGCGATGTCTGGAAGGCGAAGGAGGCCCATTCGTGCTGTGCGTTCCACACGATCACGGGCGAGAAGATGAGTGCGGCGACAACCAAGGCCGCGTAGGGCTCCCAACGCAGCAACCAGCGGCGCGACTGCGGGTCGAGAAGCACAAATAGAAATGCCACCGGCACGAGCATTCCAATGGTGTATTTGGAAATCAGGCCGAGGCCGATGCTGACACCGGCGAACAGCCACGCGCGGGACTGTCCTGCGAGCAGAGCGCGTTCGAGAAAGTAGACAGTTGCGGCCCATGCTGCTGTCAGTGGAGCGTCGGGGGTCATCAGCAGGCCGGCCAGGAAGAAGAACGGCATGACCTGCAGCAACGCCAACGCAACCATCGCACTCGCTTCACCAAACAGATTGCGCGTCAGCCGATACGAGAAAAAAGTCGCAACCCCGGCACAACACACCGCCCCGATCCGCACCCCGAATTCCGAGCTGCCGAACACATGCGTGCCCAGCCAGATGAGCCACGCCACCATCGGCGGATGGTCCAGGTAACCCAAGTCCAGGTGCTGCGAGTAATTCCAATAGTAGGAATCCTCGGGAAGCAGCTCGACCTGCCCGATGTAGAACAGTCTCAACAGGAAGCTGAGTGCGACCAGACCCATGACCGTGATACGCCAATGTTCCCCGCTGCCCAGCTTCCAGGTTGTCGAATGAAGCGCGAACGCAAATCCCGGGACCACGACTGCAAGCCCTGCGAGTATTGCGAAGACGATGGCCACCTGTGGGGGCCAGCCCCACACGTTGGTCAAGATGCCCAACACAGCGCCTCGTACGAACGCCGCAATTGCGCTGACAACCAACAAATGCACATGCAAACGCACGTCGCCACCCCGCCCGGCCGCGACCGCGGGCGCCCGCACTCTCAGGAAGTAAAGGAGGATGACTGCAACGCCGAAACTCACGAGGTGAGCGTCCGCGATCCGCATGCCGCCCCGGATGGCGAAAATGAAGATGATCAGGTCCGCGAGCGCGGCGAGGAGAGTGCGCGTCATACTTCCAGCCCGATGGAACGCATCAGCTCCATCGCATTGCTCTTGGTGACCACGCCGTCACGGAGTTTGAAGTCAAATATCATGCGGCCACTCTGTAATTCGTCCTGGAAGTGAACGTTGACCAAGGCGCCTTCCGGCAGACCCGAGATATCGGTCAACGCAAGATCGTGAGTGCTGATCAACCCGATGGCACCCCGCGCAGCAAACGCACGCACGATGCCCTCTGCCCCGCTGCGCCGATCCCAGGAATTCGTTCCCTGCAGCAGCTCGTCCAGCAGAAATAGCAGCGGCCGGCTGCCCTGCGCCAGGTCGAACAACTGTCGCAGGCGCGTGATCTCGGCATAGAAGCGCGAGCTGCCGTCATGCAGCGAGTCGTTGATCCGGATGCTGGCACCGATTTGCAGCTCCGTGAGCTCGAGGGAGCGCGCCCGAACCGGAGCGCCCGCCATCGCCAGCACCGTGTTGATTCCCACTGTGCGCAGCAGTGTGCTTTTGCCGGACATGTTGGAGCCGCTGACGAGCAATATACGTGTCTTGCCCGAGATGCTGACATTGTTGCGTACCACCCGCTCCGCTGGAATCAGTGGATGTCCGAGATCTGTAGCCGCAAACGAAGCGGGTCCCTCCACGAACTGCGGGAACGGGTCGGCAGGATGTTCGTGCGTGTATCCGGCCAATGAAAGCAGCGCTTCGAAGTCGCCAATGACTTCCATCCAGCTGCGCACCACACTGCCATGCGTGCGGCGCCATCTTTCGGCGACGAGTGCTACGTTCAACGTATACATCAAAGGAATGGCAAACAGCGTAATCGCCTGGTTTCGGCGCGATCCTGCGAAAGTGACGATCGTGCTGAGACTGCCAATGGTCTGGGAGGCCTTACGGGTGTGCGAGCTCAACCTGGCCAGCAGTGCTTGCAGCGCAGGTGCGGTAAATTGTTCGCGCTCCACCCGCAGGAGCAACTCGGAAAACAGCCGCAGATCCTCAAATGCAGTTTCGCTTCCGTTGAGCACCTCGTCGACTGGCCCTCGCAGTATGGAAAGGACAATCGTCTCGATGATCAGGGTCAGATAGAGCGGCGTGCCGATGCCGCTCACTCCCCAATACACGGTGCAGGCGACCGCCAGGATGGGAAGTAACACGCCAGCCCAGACCATCCAGGGGGAGACCAGTCGGTTGGGTGTTTCCGCCCACTTCAGCAGCGCCGCCGGGTGGATGCCCACGTTCGCATGCTCGCCGATGACAGCAAGCTCTTCACGAAGGTCGATACGGTCTTTGAGATCGCTGATGCCCGCGTGCCGTGCGCGAATCTCGCTCAGAGGCGCGGGAGACTTCAGCCACTGCGCCAGGTGCTCTTCACCCATTCGGGTGCGGACGGTACACAGAAGCTCGAACAGCCCTCCTTTGCCGAAGAGGTCGAGGTCAGAAGCGTAAACGTGGCGCGGGTCGTCGAATTGAGCGCCCTGCTGACCATTGCCTTGCCAACGGTCTTCGATCCTCGCCAGGCCCTTTCTATAGAAGTCAGCGGCCCTGTCGGCGCGGGCTCTCGCTCGGCGTGCGGCCTGGTGGGCGATCACCAGTGCGGCGAATGCGGCGACACCCAGCAGGAGCCAGCCTGGAGGGAAAAAATGCTCGGCGAAGGCGAACCAGGCTGCGATCAGGATGAGCACCGCCAGGGACAGGCGGGCTGTGCCGAAGCGGGAGAGGGTCGTGTCGAGGGTTTTTAGGTGGGACTCGCGGTCGGTCAGGCGCTGGCGGTAGTCGGTTGCGGGGTCCACGGGGTCGCAAGGATACCGGAGGGCGCCAGGGTCCGCGCGTCATCCGCGCAATGACCTCCCAGGTCATGGAATTTTCGCACCCGGCCCGTATCATCGCGCCGTGCACACCAACGCCGCTTCACCTCTACCGCCCTCGCCCTCCAGCCACGTTGGCGCTCTCTTGCGCGAATGGCGCGCAGCGCGACGGTTCAGTCAGCTCGACCTCGCTCTCGAGGTCGGAATGTCTGCGCGGCATCTCAGCTGCGTTGAAACTGGCAAGGCTCAACCCAGCCGCGAAATGGTCGCGCGATTGGCCGACGCGTTGGAGATGCCTCTGCGCGAGCGCAATACGCTGCTGGTTGCGGCGGGATATGCCGCAAAGTATGCCGAGACAGACTTGGCAACCGCACAGATGGCTCCCGTACGCCGCGCCATCGAGTTCATCCTGAAGCAACAGGAGCCATATCCGGCTCTCGTCACCAATCGACATTGGGACGTCCTGTTGATCAACGAGCCGCTGCAGCGGCTCTTCGGACGGATGCGCGGCGGTCCACCAACGCACGGCAACGTATTGCGGCAGGTGTTCGATCCCGCGGACATGCGCCCCTTCGTCGCCAACTGGGAAGTCGTTGCCGGCGATCTCATCCGCCACTTGCACAACGAAGTGGCTGCAGCGCCTTCGGATGCGAAAGCCCGTGCGCTTCTCGATGAAGTGCTCGCCTACCCTGACATTCCCCCCGGCTGGCGAACACGCGACCCGGAAGCCACGCCACTGCCCCTGCTGACGACGGAGTTTCATTTCGACGGCGGGAAGTTGCAATTTCTCTCGACATTCTCAACGTTCGGTGCGTCGCGCGACGTGACCATCGACGAGTTGCGCATCGAGTGCCTGTTTCCAGCGGACGATAAAACAGCCGAAGTGTGTCGGTCATTGGCCGGCTGACTCCTCGTCCGGACTCATTCAACTGGGCGACCAGTTCACCCGCGATACAACCAACACGGTTGTCGCCGATCGGCGTCGCGTGTTGGTGCATACAGACGTTCCCGGGGGCCTTGGTCGGATCGGCAAGTCGCGACAAATCCAGTACCTTGCGTGAGATTACTCTTACCAGGGAAGACCCAGTCATGCGCCGATCTATTTTGCTCCTGTCGAGCCTCCTGATGTTGACAGGACTGTATTCCAACACGGCGTCCGCCCAGATGAGCATGCTGCATGCCCAGGGTCGGTCGATTGTCAACGCCCAGGGCCAGGTAGTGCCACTCCAGGGCGTGAACCTCGGCGGCTGGTTCGTCATGGAGAAATGGATGACGCCACTCGACAGTGGCTCGCTGAGCGATACCTACACTGTCATGCAGAAGCTCGACCAGCGCTTCGGAGTCGAGACCGAGCAAAGCCTCATCAAGACATTCCAGCAGAGCTGGATCACCACCACCGACCTCGACAACATCAAGAACGCCGGCTTCAACGTCGTGCGCGCGCCGATCTGGTGGGGCCAGTTCTACCTGCTGAATGACCAGTCGCCCGGCGGCTGGCGCGCCGATGCCTTTGACACGCTCGACTGGCTCGTCAGTGCCTGCGCCGCCCGCGGGATCTACGTGATCATCGACATGCATGGCGTCGTCGGCGGTCAGAGCACTTCGGACGACACCGGCCGCTCGGGTCAGAACCAGTATTGGACCAACAACAACTTCCAGGGCGATACCGCCTACATGTGGTGGCAGATCGCCAATCACTTCAAAGGCAATCCCACGGTTGCCGGCTACGACCTGATCAATGAGCCCATCGGCACACCCAGCAGCGACACCCTGCTGAATCTCTACAACGAGCTCTACCAGAGCATCCGCTCGGTCGATCCGGCCCACATGATCATCATTGAAGGCACCTGGGGTAACTGGAACTGGAGCATGCTCCCCAACCCCAATGTGTTCGGCTGGACCAACGTGGCCTACCAGATGCACGAGTACCAGTGGAACGCATCGCAGGCCCAGGTGCAGGCAGGCGCCACCAACCAGGTCAACGACTTCAACAATCACGCCAGCTACAACGTCCCGGGCTACGTGGGCGAATTCAACGACTTCGGCTATCCCGCCAGCACGTGGCAGTTCACAACCAATGCCTGGAATGCAGCCGGACTGAGCTGGACGGTGTGGTCGTACAAGGCCACCCAGGGACTCATTCCGAACAGCTGGGGCCTGTACGATCCCAACCACTGGGCCACGACCCCCAACATCTCAACCGACTCCGCCGCGACCATCGCCGCCGACTGGCAACAATGGACCACCCCGGCCACATTCAGCCTCAACACGGCGCTGGGCCTGCACGGCAATCAAAACGGCGGCTCTACGACCATCAACACCTCTGCCTGGTACAACGTCGTCAATACCAACAGCGGAGCGTGCGTAGATGCAGCCAACCAGGCCACCGCCAATGGCACCGCAATCCAGCAGTGGGCTTGCGGCCCGCAACAAGTCAACCAGGAGTGGCAGCTGCAATCGCAAGGCAATGGCAACTACAGCATTGTCGCGCGCGGCGCGCCAGGCCAGGCTCTGGATGTCATCAATCGTGGAACCGCGAACGGCAGTCTGATCCAACTGTGGACTTACGGTGGTGGAACCAACCAGCAGTGGATGCCGGTGTCCGTCGCCAGCGGTCTATACAAGCTGGTCAACGTTGCCAGCGGTCGCTGCCTGGATGTACCGGCTGCATCGACGGCGAACGGCGTACAACTGGAGATCTATGACTGCAACGGGACCGGCGCGCAGTCCTTCAGGCTCTCACCACAGCCCTAAAGAGTAGCTAACCTTCCGAAAGGCGCTTGTGCCTTCCCGGATGGGTTGGGGTTGCCCTTGGCGGTGCCGCCGTCAAGGGTAACTGCTCCCCTACAGCAGAGCACTCATTCCCCCGCGGTGCGCCGAATCGGCAGATCGATATAACTATCGCTGTACCAGCGGATCTTCACAGGCACGCGGCCATCGTCCACTGACTCTTCATTCACGGCGCCCCCGGTGCCGTAGTTGATCTGACGATCCGGCCGCTTGTTCACGCCCAACACCACCACAACCCGGCTGCCGACGTCGAGCTTGCGGCCGGTCAGCCGATCGCTCTTGAAAGTGAGCTGCTGACGCTCACCCGCCCGCAGCAATTGCCGGTTGATCCGGTCATGCACATAGCTGGCCCGGAATTCATACACGGGATCAAACAGCTGCACGTAGTCGCCGCCGGGAAGCAGCTCGTAGATGGCAATCGACAGGTCCAGATCCTGCTTGTTGACCGTGAAATCCAACTTGCCGGAGAACAGGCCGGCGACCTCCTGGGCATGCTTCAGCGGCTCGCTCACAAACACCACCGCGTTGCGCAGCTGAAGGCTCTTGCTGACGATCCCATTGGGTGGGGGCAAGGCAGCGTCGCTCCGATCCGCAAGATCGACGTTGTGCGGCACGAAAGTTGAATCCGACGTCTTGCGTAAGGACAGGCGCCGGGTTTCCCCGCCAGTGGCGGCCGCGGCATCGAGATAAAACTTCAACGTTCCCTTGCCCATCGCCTCCAGCGACGACGCATGCTGCCACTCGTTGCTGCCCATCACCTGGTAGTTGACGCGGTCCTGCAGCGCGGCCGGTTTCTCTGCGCCTTTAAAGATGTGGTCGAACCACTGATAGCGCAACTCGCGCAGATCGATCAGGGCGGCCTGGTCGAGCGGGTAGCCCTGCAGGTTGGCGGGGGCGCCATGTTGCATCGAGCCGTCATCATAAGGCCCGATCAGCAAGGTATGGTTTGCGTGCGGATCGTAGCGGTAATGCTCGGTGAAGTAGTACAGCGTGCCCACCTCGCCCGAGGCGTAGTAACCGGTTGTGGCCAGCACCGGGATCTTGATGTGGCGGAACTGTTCCTTGTAGGGAATCAGCTTCTGCCAGAAACGATCGTAACTGGGGTGATCCAGCCAGTTGTGGAATATCAGGTTGCGGTTGCCGAGCGCGTGCTCGAATTCGCGATACGGCTTGCCGCTCGTGTACCAGTCCTGGTCCAGCGAGCGCCAGCGGGACTCGTCGTTGCACGTCTTCTCATCGAAGCCTTCCAGGTTGGCGACACAGCCGGACCAGCGGTAGCCGGCGTTACGCACGATGTTGCCTGTCATCGGGAAGTCGATACCGGGGGCGTACGCGGAATTGGTCGCGATGGCTTTCAGGGCCGGCGGCAGCCGCTTGGTGGTGGCAGCCCATTCGGCGAACGCGCTGTAGTTGCCGCCATACATGCCGACGCGGCCATCGCTCCACGGCTGCTTGGCGATCCAGTTGATGACGGCGCGCGCATCAGCACCATCATACTTGAATGGAGTAACCGGCCCCTGGCTGCGGCGCTCACCGCGGGTGAACGCCACGATACCCACATACCCATGAGCCGCACATTCCTTTGCGAAGGTGTGCGAATCCACATAAATCGTGAACTCCAGGAGCGTTGGCAGCGGTTTGGAATCATCTTTGGGCCGAACCACCACTGCCGAGATGTTGGCGCCGTCCGGTGTCTTGATGAGGACATCCCACTCGGTCACATAGCGCCGGCTGTCGTCTTC
>JAXDQF010000068.1:0-64799 GCA_034668025.1 Gammaproteobacteria bacterium
GTTTGGTGCTCGAAGGCACGTGCGCATTGGCGGTGACGATCATGGACGTGCCGGAGCTGAGCCCGGGTACCATCGAAAGGCAGCATTTATGTGAAGTGCAAATGGTGACCGTCTGTGCGCCATCGCATCCGCTGGCCGCAATCGCGGGGCCGATCCCGCGGGAGGAATTTGGCCGGCACATCCAGCTCGTCGTAACCGACAATCAGCCCGATTCGGAAAAGACACAACAGGGAGTCGCCGGCGAACGCCAGTGGCTGGTGAATGACCTTGGCGCGAAGCACGATCTGCTCAGGGGAGGCTTGTGCTGGGGGCACATGCCGCGTCATATGGTTGCGGAAGACCTCGCGAATTCAACACTCGTCGAACTCCAACGGCGCGCATGGCACATGCGCCCACTCACCTTCATGATCTCGCAACGGCGCGGGCACTCGTTTTCCGAATGCGAGACACGGCTGGTCGAGCTCCTTGGCAATCCTCAGCGCTTCCCAAAGGATACCAGCCAGCTCTCCGTCTCACGCCAAGGCGAAAAAACCTGAGGGCCCGCCATGGGTGAGCCACAGTCAGTACGGCCTGCGGCTCCTCGGCGGATATCCGCTAAGTAGATGAACAGCAGTCTGCTTTCTGGAATCCCCTATGGCTGCAACGGGTCGGGCCCAGGCATTGACTGGATCGGGCATCAGTATCGAACGCGCGGGTCGCCGTGAAACGATCGCCTTTTTCGGCGGCTTGTGTGCCTACTTGATCAGAGCACTTAGACGAGCGCCACGAAGCGACTCATTACCCGATGCCAGATTTTTGGTTGCGATTCCCATCGCAGCTTTCATGATTAAAAATCCGGTTCAGCAGTGCCGGCAGGCGCAGGTATCAGCTAGGAGCGCGGCGTCATTCCGCTCGCCAGGTGTTACAGACGCACTCATTCACACCCTCAATAGCCTACCGAATGCCGCACATTTCAATCCGGTAGTGTCTCGCAGGGACGACCCGTATAGGCAGCGTCGGTGCGCTCATAGGTGTCTAACAACGGTGCCGCGCGTTGAGTCAGCACGTGTAAGTTCGAAATAACAACTCGGCCGTCTCGAACGGTTGCGACCCCACTATTGCGAAATTCCTTCAATATTCGGTTTACGTGTATAGCCGTGACTCCCAGATGATCTGCCAACTGGCCTTGTGTGAGCGGCATTTCGTAGACCAACGATCCCGCAGGCACCCGGCCCGCGGAGATGAGGCGCCCTCGGAAGTCCATCAGAAGGAGGGCGAGGCGTTCCTCCGCACTCCCCTGCCCCAATCCCACAACCCAACTGTGCAGCCTGCGCTCCTCCTCCATAACCTGCCAGATACAGCGGGTTGCGACGTCGCTGTCGGCAATGTAGGCGTCGTGAAGCACTTTGTAGTGCACACGCTCTGCGACCACGGCGGAAATAGCTTTGACCGCATCCGGGTGTCGCGTAACGAACATGCTTTTGACGGCGAACAGATCTCCTGGCAGAAAGATCAGGATGAATTGGTTGCGCCCATCGGCGAGCGATCTCGTCCGACTGACCCACCCGTTCAGTAAACGATAGACAAAAGCGTGATCGGTACCCGCTTCGATGAGAGTGGTCCCCGCGGTAACTTTGAATGCAGTGCCCCGCATGATCAGTGCAATTTTGTCCTCACCCCGCAGGAGAGGGTTCAAAAATTCCGGCCGATGTAAGGCAAATTTTGCAGGGTCACTCATTCGTTTCCCCGTCCGTGCAATCGACAATCGTACCGTTGCTCCACACATTCCCGCCCCGCCTGACCTGTTAGCGATCCCTACGCAAGGAAAATGCCCGGAGTTTCTGTCCAAAAGGTTATCGCGCCGCGAGAACAACTGGCGCACCCGTAGCGAATGAAGCGGTTCAACCTGCGATTCTTGGCGCATGGTCTGACCCGGAATCGGGAGACCTTCGTGTTGACTGCGCAGTGCACTAACATGAGTACGAGTCATGAAGAAGGCGGCCGCCCTCCTGGACTGACCGAATTCCCCGGCTGAGACTTTAGCGTGGCATTTAAGTTTCCCAGCCGGGAATCACGAGCGATAGCTCGGGCGGCAGCGGGACAGAATGACTGGCTGGCTCGAATACTCCAGTCCAACCTTACTCCATCCGCATCATTTCGATGGAGTTAGTTCCGCATGCGTCGGTCCCATCCGGCTGCATTAACCTATGTTAGTTGGATGAATCTCGCGTCCATACATGGGGCTCACAAGCCCGTCCGATAAATCGCGATCCAGGCGACCGGGATGTCATTCCAACTCGCGCAAGAACACTGCGCCGTGTTGATGGATAACTTAGCGGACTCGCCCCAGCAACGGCAGCAAGTCAGTTTTGAGCGAGCACGGTCGCCCCGGCTCAGCGGCCGTAGCGGCGCACAATGACCTCCTCCACGTCTTGCTCCGCCGCAAGCCAGTCCTCAATTTCCTTGCCAGGCACAAATCCCCTCGCCTGCGCCCGGAAATAGGCAGCGTCACGAATCATGTCATGTCGAAGACTGGCGGGAATTAGCGGACTGCCCCGCGAGGCGCCGGCGACCGCGGGTCGCAGGACATCGCTATCCGGGGAATTCCGAACGGGCAGCAGGTCCACATCCCTTCGGGGCCGGGTTGCGTCATGAGGTTGGTTCGAGTGGCGTTGAGTCTCCGCGAGTGAAGACGATCGACTTGGCATGCGTAGCTCCCCCTATACAGACTGCGAGGCCCAAGCAAGAATCGCACCTAAAGTGCAACTATCGAAGCATGTGTCAGTCGCTCGGGCTCGCAAATAACCTATGTTAGGCGCGCGACAGTCCGCAGCCTTCGCCGGGCCAGGGATGACATTAATTTACGGTGGTCGGACGGTTCCCAGGTACAACCGCTCACTGCCTGCTGAGTTCGAGCTGACGCTTGGCCGATCTCGTGGACGTCGACGGCGCGCGCATCGCGGCTGGAAAGTTCTACGCGACCTGAGCCCCTGAAACACTGTTGCGATGCTACCGTCGGCAAGCGGACCACTGGTTTAAGAGTTTGAATCCAACCAAGTCGGCGAACAGAAGCGAAACTCGCCACCACTATCTGTGATGCGCGAACTGTCGACACTTGTATGGAGGAGGAGATCTTCCAGCCCGCCTTCCTGACTGCAAACCAGAGATGAGGACATGCATGACGAGGCGATTGTCGAACATGGCGAGGGCAGCACCTCGAATTGAACCCCATCATCGTGTTTCTGACACTGTGGTTCGGCGGTTGGTTCTGGGGGGGTCGCCGGTCCGAATTTCATGTCGGCCGATTCCTACAGTTGAGTTGTGACAGACGAGGGGAGTAAGCGGTTGCACACGTGCGCAGCACCACCAAAACAACGTCAGGAGCAGACAAAAACCATTTCCCAGATCCGACCACAACAGACCCGCCAGACTCACGAGAGCTGAGCCACCGGCCGCCCGAGCTTGGCCCAAACTAACCCATGTGAATGCCGATTCCGTCTGAGAGCGTATCGTTGTCAGCGCTGCCCTGGTTTATCGCTCTTGCAAAACTGAAGTCCCTGCGAACTTGCCGCGTCCGAATGGTGCGGGATCAGACTGGATGGACCAACACGAGTGACATCCCGCGTCTTGCAGATCTACCAGATGTCAGGCGCGGCGCCGATTCCAGCCGCGACTCGGGCCGCGCACGCTCATAGTTTCGAATTCACATGAGGACTTTTAATGTTCAGCCACAATAAACGCTTGCAATACACGGTTCGAGTTGACGAATGCAATCCGGGACTTGCCAACTTGATGCTGGAACAATTTGGCGGCCCGCAGGGCGAGCTCGCCGCAGCCTGCCGTTACTTCTCCCAGTTTCTTGCCGAAGACGATCCAGGTCGCAAGGACATGCTGATCGACATCGCAACGGAAGAGTTGAGCCATCTCGAGGTCATCGGGACAATTGTAGCCATGCTCAACAAAGGCGCCAAAGGGCGGATCGCCGAGGGGACTAACAGCGACGCGGAGCTGTATCGAGAAATATCCGGTGGCGGCAATGACTCGCACGTCACCCAAGTGCTATACGGCGGCGGCCCTTCATTCACAAATTCGGCAGGCGTTCCATGGTCGGCCGCGTATATCGATACCATCGGCGACCCTTCCGCCGATCTGCGGTCCAATATTGCGGCGGAGGCACGGGCGAAGATCATTTACGAGCGCCTGATCAGCTGCACGAGCGATCCCGGCGTCAAGGAAGCGCTCGGTTTCCTGATGACGCGCGAGATAGCGCATCAGCAGTCCTTTGAAAAGGCACTTTATTCCATTCAGCCGAATTTTCCGGTTGGAAAGCTTCCCGGCCTGCCCGAGTTCACCAACGTGTATTTCAATATGTCCACCGGGGACGGCGATGTGCGCGGCCCTTGGAACAACGAGCCCACGTTTGAATACCGGGAAGCTGAGCCGGCCGTCGATGGCGGTGATGGCCTCGCCACGGTGCGCATCGATGCGCGAGATCTCGAGCTCGTGAATCGCGCTTCCGTGCGGTTACAGTCGGATCCCAAGAGCGACCCGGTCACGGGAGCCATGCTAGGAATGGACAACGGCGCTCAGGGACCATCGGAAAACGGACACAGTGCCGCTACTCTGAGCCCGAAGGCCGCCAAGATGGAGGCGAAAGGTCGGAAGTCGTCTCCTTCCGGTAAACATTCCTGACCGCCGTCGCGGTGATGTCGGATCGATTCGACAGTCTCGATCCGACACCTGTGGGCGAGCGAGTTCCAGACCTCGCCGCGCGAGCGGTGATGTCTGGACATTCGCGCGGTGCCTTGGCCAAATGAACACCGCAGCTGTCGATCTGCTGCGTCGGCAGGAGCGTGCAACTGCCCAAAATACTTCGATTCGGACTCCGAGCCGCATGTGGGTCTCGGTGCCGGGCATATCCAGCAAGTCTTCGGCCCTGCGCCGCGCTCTGTCATTCGCAGGTCCAGGGTACATGGTGGCGGTTGGCTACATGGACCCCGGGAATTGGGCAACCTCTTTGAGCGGGGGCTCGTCCTTCGGCTACTCCTTGCTGAGCGTCATTTTATTGTCCAACATGATGGCGATGCTGCTGCAAGCGGCGGCCGTCCGGCTCGGTGTTGCATCCGGCTTGGATCTTGCGCAATCCTGTCGTCAACATTTCTCGCCCCGACTGAATTTCGTATTGTGGATTGGGTGTGAGATCGCGGTAGTGGCGTGCAATCTGGCTGAAGTACTCGGGATGGCCTGCGGTCTCGGTCTCCTGTTTCACATTCCGCTGACGATCGGGGTGTGCATCACCGCCGTAGATGTGATGCTGGTATTAGGCCTGCAGCGCAAGGGCGTGCGCTACCTCGAGTCCTTTATCATCGCGCTGGTGGCGCTGATCGGTGCCTGCTTCGCCGTCCAAGTCTGGTGGTTGCACCCTCCGCTTGCCGCCGTTGCCCAGGGTTTTCTGCCAACATCACAGATCCTGTCGTCGCCCGAAATGCTTTACCTGGCGGTTGGGATCGTCGGCGCCACCGTGATGCCTCACAATCTCTATCTGCATTCGTCGATTGTGCAAACACGTCAGCACGATCGATGCGACGCAGGCATCCGGCAAGCCATTCGCTACGCCACTCTCGATTCCAACGTCGCGCTCGGCTTGGCGCTGCTCGTGAACGCAGGAATTCTGGTGCTCGCCGCGGGCGCCTTTAGTCATCCGGGCCAAGCGCCCGTTGCGAGTCTCGAGGACGCATATCGTCTACTGTCACCGCTGCTCGGTGCGTCGGCGGCGAGCACTGTATTCGGAGTCGCGCTGATCGCCTCGGGTTTGAGCTCGTCAATTACAGGGACACTTGCGGGACAGATCGTGATGGAGGGCTTCCTCGACATTCGCGTGTCGCGCGCCAAGCGGGCGCTGTTGACACGATGTCTAGCGATTGTGCCTGCGGTCATCGTGGCGGCTTGGTTCGGGCGTGCCGGGGTCGGAAATCTGTTGGTTTTCAGCCAGGTGGTTCTCGGCTTGCAGCTCCCGTTCGCTGTGATCCCGCTGTTGTGGTTCACCACCCGGCGAAAGCACCTCGGCATACATGCCTTCAGACTTCGCACGAGTGTGGCCCTTTGGGGTGTCGCAATTGCATTGGTTTCTATCAATGTATGGGTGATTTACAAGTTGTAAGGTAACCGGTTTATCGACTTGAAAGAGAAAGTGCCGGGTGCCGACCAGGTCCAGCTTACTCGTCGTTACGGAGAGGAGTTCACACGCTACGTCGGAGCCAACGTGAGCAGTGTGGAGACGCGAATTCAAGCCTCAGGTTGATATGTCAGCCGGCGCGACATGGTTGCCGCTACGGAGCGGCCTCCCGGGCGTCAACCAATAGGGAGTCTTTCAGACGCTTGAAAAGATCACCCACCGAGTCATAGATTGCCAACGCGCCGGCGTCCGTTAAAGAGGATTCGGGAAAGCCACCCGATTTGACTGCGATGGTTCTGATCCGCGCTTTCCGCGCGGCGGAAACATCGTAGGGAGTGTCGCCGATTGCGATCACCTCAGAAGCAGCAATGGGCGCTATTTTTGAGAGCGCACTCAAAAAGATATCACCAGCCGGTTTGGTCCTCTCTACGTCATCACCCGATGTCGTCGCAGCGATGAGGCCACGCACATCGAGCAGATCAACGTAGTGATCGACCTCAGTTTGCTTTGCGGAGGAAGCCAGCAGGAGTTTCAGACCCTGAGCGTGCAGGGCAGCGATCAAGTCCTGCGCATGAGGGAATGGCTGCACCTGTGAAAGGTAGCGGGTTTGAAAGAGCTTGCCGTGTCGATTCGCGATCGCTTTGCGGTCACTCTCGGACAGCTCCGGCGCCAGTGCCGGCAGTAGCATGTCGGCGCCCTTCCCGATCTGCTGCCGAATCGACGCTCGGTCTACTGGAAATGAAGATTCCTGAAATGCACGCTCCCAAGCCGATACGTGGAATTCATTGCTGTCCACGAGCGTACCGTCGATATCGAAGAAAACTGCTTTGATGGTCATCAGCATGGCCTCCCTTGACGTCGTCTCAATCTTTGGCTGAGGTTAGGCTATTGGCTAGCGTACTGAGCACACCCACGGCGACTGCAGCAATCTCCGGATGCTCGTGGTCATGAACCATCTGCCGCTTCGTGGCAATCGCCGTTTCCACGGCTGCGACGATGTCATCGGTAGTCAGAATATTGTGATCTACGAGCTTCAACATCAAACATTCAATCAACATCAACGCGGCTTCGCCGTAGGCGAGATGCTTTGTTTCTTCAGACACGGGCCTGCGCCCCTCGGGCGGACCATTGGGTCGAATGGGAGGGGTCTGGCCCATCACTTCGAGTCAGCGGGACCCGGAAGGCGCCCGGCAGCGTAGGCTGAGTCCGTTCGTTCGTATGCATCCAATAAGGGCGCCGCACGCAGGGCCAATGCGTCCAAGTCCGCAATCCTGACTTGTCCATCCCGGACGGTGACGATTCCGCCGTCTCGAAATTCCTTCAAGACTCGGTTCACATGCACAGACGTGATGCCCAGATGGTCTGCCAATTGACCTTGTGTGAGCGGCATTTCATAAACCGGCGAAGATTTGTCCAGCACTCCCGCGGAAATCAGACGGCATCTGAAATCCATGAGAAGGAGTGCTAACCGTTCCTCCGCACTACCCTGCCCTAAACCAACAACCCAGCTATGCAGGCGCCGCTCCTCTTCCATCACCTGCCAGATACAACGAGTAGCGATATCGCTGTCCCTGACATACGCGTCGTGGAGCGTCCTGTAGTGCACGCGTTCCGCGACTACGTTTGAAATCGCCTGGACAGAATCAGTATGTCGCGTGACGAACATACTTTTAACCCCGAAAAGATCTCCCGGGAGGAAGATGAGGATGAACTGGTTACGGCCGTCTGCAAGTAGTCGCGTCCTACACACCCACCCGCTCACGAGACGATAGACGTAGGAATGCTCCGTTCCGCCCTCGATGAGCATTGCACCTGCGGAGAGCTTAAATGGGCTGCCACGCATGATCGAAGCGATTTTCGCCTCTCCCCGCATGAGAGGATCCAAAAATTCCGGTCGGTGTAGAGCGAACTTGGCGGAGTAAATCATTGGCTGTCCACTGCCTTGCGAGTGGTTGAGTCGAAGCGCCGGCCGCGACGATCTCATTACTCCCGAACTATCGACCATTGCACGCACCACGGTTGGAGAACCCCGGCCTCGTCCCGACGGCCTTCGATCCAGATTTCACAACCGCCACCCGGCGGAAACTCCCCGGAGGGTGGAAATCCGCCACAGACTGAATCCGACAAATTCGCGTTTAGCCGCAACAGCGGGCCTCCACTGCAGAGCCATTGTACGGTCACGGCCTGCGGGCCCTGAATGAAATAACAAGCTTCACCGCCGGTCAGCCGCTGCAGGACGGGCACGATCTGTGCGCGTCGCGCGGCCAGGATGTCGCGATACCAATTGAGCCAGGCTAGATTTTCAACATTGTCCCGATCCTCCCAGTGAAGAATCGCCGATTCGAACGTGCTCGAGCTCAATGGATCTGGAATCGACTTTCGGCGGGCCGGGTCCGCAAACTCCGGAAGATGATCAAACTCGGCCTGACGCCCGGCACGGACCGCATCGGCGAGATCTCCCTGGAAATCACAGAAGAACGGAAACGGCTGTGCCGCATTCCATTCTTCTCCCATGAATAACATGGGGATTTGAGGGAGCAACAGATAAACCGCGGCTATGGCCCGACGAACGTGCTGGGGCGCGAGTTGTCCCCATCGCTCCCCTTGGGCACGGTTGCCGATCTGATCGTGATTCTGAATGAAGGCCACGAAGGCATCAGGGGGTAGGAACCAACTTGGCTCACCGCGCGCTGATCCCCGGAATGGCATTACTTCGCCTTGGAAAGCAAAGCCTTCCGCAAGCGCCCGCCCCAGCTTAGCGGTATCACCATGATAGTCGGCGTAGTAGCCGCACGTCTCCTGCGTGGCCGCGGTATGCAACACATGGTGCACGTCATCATTCCACTGTGCGGTAAATCGTGCAGGCGTGCCACCCGCCCGTCGAGCGAGTCGACTCGCTTGATTCTCTTCATTTTCTAGAATCAAATGTATCTGTCTTCCCGCAAGCTCCCGGCGTACTCGCGCGGCCAGTTCATCCAGAAAGTGCCTGTCGCTGTCATCGAGAATGGCGTGCACGGCGTCCAAACGCAGCCCGTCAAAATGAAACTCCTGCAGCCACCGAATTGCATTTGCTAAGTAGAACTCCCGCACTGCGGCATTCTCAACTCCGTCAAAGTTGATCCCCGCGCCCCAAGGGGTCTGATGGCGTTCAGTGAAAAACTGAGGTGCGTAGAGTGATAAGAAGTTTCCCTCTGGACCAAAGTGGTTATAAACCACATCGAGGATGACCATTAATCCTCGAGCATGAGCCGCATCCACCAGTTCCTTGAGCTCATCCGGATGCCCGTATGCTGCAGCGCAGGCATAGGGAAAGACCCCGTCGTAACCCCAGTTGCGCTTTCCGGGAAACTCGGCAATTGGCATGAGCTCAATTGCGTTAACACCGAGATCGGCCAGCTGATCGAGCCGGCTCAACACACCGCGAAAGGTGCCCTCTGGGGTAAACGTCCCCACGTGCAGCTCATACAGCACCGCTGTCTGCCACGGCCTGCCCATCCAATCGTGATCCCGCCATTGATACTTCCGCGGATCCACCACTTCGCTCAGTCCCGAGACTCCATCCCGTTGGAAGTGAGAAGCGGGATCGGGCACTCGCGTGCCATCGGGCAGCACGAAGGCGTAGCGTGTTCCCCTGCCAAGGTGAGGCAGTGTAAGTTCGTGCCAACCCTTCGTCGCCGTGGACTCCATGAGGTAGGGGTCCGGGTGGTCAGCTACTGTTAGCAGTATCCGCGGCTGTGCGGGAGCCCACAGTCTGAATGTGGTGCCTCCATCCGGATCGAGCGCTGCGCCATGGGCGGGAAGATTCTCAACATCGGCATTTGGATTCAGCATCGTGCCGTGAGGCTACGGGATCTGCTGAGCCAGGACACTCACCTATGTGAGCCGCAGAGCATTCATTTGCAACGAGCCATTATTAGAGCGCGGCAACCGGCTGCTGGTAGCAGCCGCCCAGGCGGTGGCGCCCATGTTTGCCGAGTTCCGGCACTTGGAAGAGTTGCTCGCGGCATCCACTGCGTGGAACGGCGGCATCTGACGCCTATCGAAACCGGCCAGGACATCGCTGGGTTTCGATCGGGAGTGCCCTTGGAGTTGAACTCCATGCAAGCCGATCACCTAAAGTTTCGCGTCGGGCAGGTTAACCAAGCTCGCGATGCCGGCAATGAGCTCGCGCGGTTCGATCGGCTTTGCCAAGTGCATTTGGTAACCGGCGAGCAGCGCGCGTTGTCGGTCTTCAGCGCGTGCGTATGCGGTTAACGCGATGGCGGGGACACGCCCGAGGCCGAGAAGATTCTGATTGCGAACTTGCCGAATCAGGGCATAGCCGTCTCGGCCTGGCATTCCTACGTCGCTGACCAGCACATTCACGCGCTCTCGCGAAAGTACATCAAGGGCCTCATCGACGCTACCGGCCAGAATGGCAGTGCCGCCGCGTTCCTCGATCAGTCGTCCCACGAGCGTGCGCGAATCCAACTCGTCGTCGACGACGAGTGCAGTGACCCCTGCGAGACTTGGCATTTGCAGTGAAAACAGATCAACTTCGGTAATGTCTGGGCGCTCGTGCCGAGTTGTCTCCTCGCTGTGAATCACCGAGACTGGAAGGGCGACGATGAATGTTGTGCCCTGGCCTTCGCCGGGGCTTTTGACGCGCACAGTGCCACCGTGCAGCTCGACGAGGTGCTTAACGATGGACAGACCGAGCCCCAGACCGCCTTGATTGCGCGTCGTTGAAGGATCGGCCTGACGAAAGCGGTCAAACACGAACGCAAGAAATTCGGGCTTGATGCCTATGCCTGAGTCTTCGACGCAGATCTCAACATGCGAGTTAACCCGTTCCAGCACGACGTCGATGCGTCCATTTGCCGGCGTGAATTTCACAGCGTTGGTCAAGAGATTCCAGAAGATTTGCTGCAAGCGATTCGGATCGCCGCGAATTGGACTGAGTTTGGTATCGAGCGTCGCGCGCAGCCGTAAGCGCTTAGCGTCCGCGGAAGGGCGTATTGCATCGATGGCGGCATTGATCACTTCATTCAGGCTGATCCGCTGCACGTCGAGCTGCACTTTGCCAGAGATGATGCGGCTCATATCGAGCAGGTCGCCGATGATTTGCGCCTGCACGCGAGCGTTACGTTCAATGGTTTCCAGACCCTTGACATGATCGGGCGTGCCGGGCGGCAGGCGCCGCAACAACGTCGCCCAGCCGAGCATGGCATTGAGCGGTGTGCGCAGCTCATGAGAGAGCGTTGCAAGAAACTCATCCTTCAATCGCCCCAGGCGTTCCGCCTCCGTGCGGGCCGTGCGCTCCGACTGAAGCAGCACCTCCCGCTCATCAGCCGCCTGTTTGAACTCGGTGATATCGATGCAACTTCCGATATAACCGGAGAAAGCATGCGCGGGTCCTTCGAGCAATGGAATAGCGCTATTGATTACCCAGCGCCACGCGCCATCCTGGCGCCGCAGGCGATATTCCATTTTGAACGCCTCACGCGCATCGAAGTGCTTCGTGTAGGTCTCCATGCAGGAATCAAGATCGTCAAGATGGATATCTTCGGTCCAACCGAACCCGATCTCTTGTTCCGGGTCTCGTCCCGTGAACTGTAGCCAGGGCTGGTTGAACCACGTGCACGCCTTAGTCGTATCGGACATCCAGATCAGGACCGGTGCCGAATCGGCCAACAGCTGGAACCGTCGGTTACTGGCGCCCAAGGCTTCTTCAATGCGTTTGTGTCGAGTAATATCGCGGGCGATCTTCGCTGCCCCGATGATCCTGCCGCTGGCATCTTTGATTGGGGAAATACTGAGGGAGATGTTGAGCAGCGTACCGTCCTTGTGTTGACGTATAGTTTCGTAGTGATCGATCCGTTCGCCGCGTCGCAACCGGGCGAGTATGGCCGGCTCTTCATCGATGTGATCCTCGGGAATCAGTATCGTCACTGGCTTGCCGACTGCCTCATCAGGCGAATAGCCAAATATGCGCTCGGCACCTCCATTCCAAGTGACGATGATGCCTTCGAGGGTCTTCGTGACGATGGCGTCGTCGGAGAACTCGATGGCGGCCGCCAGCCGACTCAACTCCTCGGTCTTGCGCTCCAGGGCATCCCTGGCGGCCACGAGCTCGTGCTCAGCACGCTGCCGGGCCGCAAGGATGCTCTCCATGTTCTTGAGCGCCGTCTCGCGCAGCTTGACATCTTCTTCGCTCTCTTCGCGCATCAGGTCCCTCCGAGTACCTGCTCAGCAAGAGCGGTGCCGAGCACGCGCGCCCGGATCTTGGCAAAGGCGGTTTCGCGTGTCGTCGAGAAGTCGTCGCAGAAGGGCGAGAATCCACAATCGTCCGTCGTTCCCAATTGCTCGAGGGGAATATATTCAGCCGCCTCCAGCACGCGTTCGCGCACCTCGTCCGGTGTTTCGATCCGCGGATCGATGGGCGAGATCACGCCCACGAACACTCGATGATGCGGTTTCAGATGATCACGGATGACTTTGAGAATGCGCACGCGATCCGGTTCACCGGCGAGGGAGACGTAAAAGTGTGTGAGGTTGAGTTGAAAGAGACTCGGCAGGAGCGCGGCGTAATCAACATCAGCGCTATGGGTGGAGTCGCGGTCCCCACCGGGACACGTATGCACCCCGATCCGCTCCCGCTCGCTGGCGGAAAACCGCGCAAGCGCCAGGTTGTTGAGATCGATGAAGCTCGCCAGCAGTGCACCGGACGGATCGATTTTCACCGCCAGGCGCCCTTCGGTGAAATCGACCTGCACTTTGGCAGCACCCTTGTTGAGACAGCAACGCACTTCGTAGACATGCTCGTGGATGAGGTCTTCGATGAACCGCTCGCGCGGATAGGCCGTCAGCCCCTCAGCAGGGTATAGAAGACTGAGAGCTGAGGGTGAGATAACCGCCTGCTTCAGCGGTCGTTGCGTGTAGCGCCTCGCAGCCTCCACATACCGGTCCGCGTAGCGCTTGTAGTGAAAAGGCCCGGCTGTCAGCCGCGGCATGCGCCGCACATGCCCCGCCGCAAAAGGGATCTTGAAACCGTCCGGCGCTGTATTCGGCAAGCCCTCAACTGTATAGGTCCAGAAGTTGTGATATTTCCGTTGTTCTCCATCGGTGATGATGGGAGATCCGGTTGCCTCGAAGCGCTGAATGGTGTCCCGGAGGACGTCCTCACACAAGTCCTGAATTCTTGGATCGTCAGAGTCGCCTGCCGCGGTAAGCGCATCGACCAGCGCCCGCGGTCGCGGGATACTGCCAATTGGTTCGGTAGGAATCGGCATACTTCTCAGCCCCCAACTCAGGTGACCCCTATTCTATTTCGGCGAGGGGGGCTGGCGCCGCCTCATCGTCCGCAGCCAGTTTTCCGGACTGGCGACCGTGTCGGCCCAAGCATCGGGACCACGGACGGTGCACGCATGCATGGGCGTCGATGGGAGGTGCGGTTTGCCAGCAAAATGCACACGTACTTACCGATATGCGAGGACGCAAGGTCCACCGTCCGGCTGCCATATTCCATAATATGGGCTGCGCACCCGCCGAAGGCAGCAAGCTCGTCGGAGGGAATCGCGCCGTCGTTCATTCCAGGATGAGGCTAAACGCCGATCCCGGCGTGCGACATCAACCATCATGAGATGGGAGGGCTCGATAACGAGCCCTCCCATCCGCCGTTGAAAGCCCTTCTCTCCTCTTGCGCAAAAGCACCAGCGCCGGCCGTTCCGACAAATGCGAACACAGGTAGTCGGCCGCAGCGATGCGGATAGCCGCGCTCGCGACTGATTCCGTACGGCAAGCCGCGCCTCGGGCCTGGTGCTCGCAAGTCATATATCCAGGCGTCCAACGGCAGCCCCGCGAGCCAGCCGCGCAACTCCCTCATCCGGCTGAAAGCGGCCGGCAGCGTAATCGCTCGGGCGTGGCGGCTCGCCCAGATTTTGCGCGCACGGATGTTCAAGACGGTCGACCATTGCAACATGCCATCGCGACGTTCATTGCTGTGCAACCTGACAACGAAATCCGCCAGATTGCGATCGATCAACATCGCGACTTCCGGTTTGGGATGGACACACCATACCGGACCTGGCAGGCCCCGCCTCTTACCGACTTCAGCAATCCAACGCCGGCCTTGATCATCGATCGCAAGGGTGAGGCTAGGTCGAAATACGGAAAGCGGCTCCTCGGGATACCACCGGCCCGTGAAATCGACGCTGCCGAAGGGAGTTTGAGAAAGGCCACAGCTGAGTTTCAGCAGTTGGCGCATCTCAGGCGTCATGGTGCCAGTCCAATGGGACTCGAGATTAGCGATTGCCTCGCGTCGAAGCCCCGGCAACGGAACTGTCGGCAATTGCTCACCGAATCGGCCGGGCCACGGCGCCGTGAGTAAAGGCATCATAGTGTCTGGGGCGGACATGCTGACTACCTCCGTATGAGCTTTTGAGCTTTGTACCCCTCTTGTAAGCTGCACTTCACACAACGCATTGGCCCTACTGGATGAGCCGGTGGCGCGTGGAGCGCGGCGAAACTCCTAAAAATTTAGCGCGTCAGTCGAATTTTTCAAGACCCGATAATCTGGCGTACCGCCGCCAACCTCATGGAATTTCCCAGCGGTTACTGCCACGCACGTGGTCACGCTATAGATAACGGACGCCTGAGCTGCGTCATTTTTTTTGGCGGGAGCCTCTTGAACCCGTTTTCGCCCGCCATATATGCGGTCTTGACGGCCCGACTAGGCGGGCTCAAAAGTAACTTCAAACTCGATATACGGAGGATCCTGTCATGGCAATCGCGCGCTATGAACCTTGGACAGTCGTTTCGCAATTGCAGAATGAAATCAATCGCGTATTCGGCAACCTCAACGATGGAGAAAGCAGCAGCGCTACCGCGGAATGGATGCCCGCAGTGGATGTCAGAGAATACGTGGACCGCTTTGAGCTCTTGGTTGATGTGCCCGGGGTGGACCCCAAGCAGGTAGAAATTACGCTCGACAACAGCGTATTGACTCTCGCGGGCGAGCGTCGTGACGAACAGCCGGTGGACAGGGATGGAAAGGGCCAACTTCAGCAGCAGCGCAGCGAACGCCGGCTGGGGCGGTTCCATCGGCGGTTCATCCTGCCCGATACGGTCGACGCCGAGAAGGTAACCGCAACCGGGCGAGACGGAGTGTTGGCGATTTCGATAGCCAAACACCCCAAGGCCCAACCGCGGCGCATTTCGGTTAACTGAGATGATCACGTTGGGGAGGCCGCCACGGCCTCCCCAAGTACGGAGGCATTTTTATGCCAATGAATAACGCCACCGCGCCCTTGTTGGGTCGAACTGCCAACCCACGTTCAGCAAAGCAACCGGCGGAACCCGACCGATGGGCCCGCCACCTGGGCCGAATCGCCGCCTCTTATCCGTTGGCGCGCCCAGGGATCACCGCCGGAAGCCCAAAGCAAGTGCGCGGAACCAACTGAGCTGACCCACTTCAGCCCCAAGGCACCTGTGCTGGGCCTGGACGTGTCCGCGGAGGAAGTTAATGCGGACGACGGTCCTACAAAGCTGGCCCCATTCGGCGGCCGGGAATTGCGCTCATGGCTGGAACGGATTAGCGGCGACGGCGGGCGGATATGCGGCCTTTGCGTCGGCGCGCGGGCCCATAACGGATGGAGTCTAAGGCGCTCACAGCGCCGCGGTCTCGGGGGGCGCATTCGTTATGAATAGGGCGCGGGTCGGGAACACCTAAACCCGTTGGGCGTTGAGTTGTTAGCTGCGTCTATATTGGCGATTTGCCAGGTTCGTCTCAACGATCCCGCCGAGTTGGTCAGGCGGCTTTAACAAGGGGAATAGCTATGGGGCGTGGAATTTTACTGTGGATGCTGGGCGTGCCAATTCCTGTCATTCTGCTGCTGGCCATGTGTTCACACCACTAACAGGAGCGCCGTAGCGGAGCGACGAACTCAGCTGCATCGGCTGGGTCTTGTGCTTCTTGATTACCGGCTGCTTTGGCGGCCGCTTGCGTGTCTTACACCCCTGACGGGATAGTAAACGCGGCGGAAGATTCGAGGTCGCCGACCGGCGGCCTCTTTTTTGAGGCGGCGAGAACAGCGTTACGAGGCAGCGCAATTGGCAATGAGGTTTTACAAACGGGTCCACGGCTGTGGCCACCTCGACCCTCGCTGATGGAAACTGCACCGCCGATCGAGTGTGCAGCGACCCAAGCAGCAACAGGGTGGCAGAAGCCCCCCTCGGTGCTTGATCTTGTCCAAGTGAGCTTGGACCTTCGGCACTGTCGAAGTCACGAATGCGTTCGCTCGAGGATCCTCGCGGGTTTCGAGCTTGTGGGCGCGGTCGAATTCAGCTGAGTTTCTTCGTGCCCGGGAATTGCCGCCAGCGGACAACTACAACCCGAGTTCCCTTTCCAATGTTCGAATCGACGTCGAATTCGTGGACCAAACGCCTTGCTCCGGAAAGTCCCAATCCCAGTCCCCCACTGGAGGTCCAGCCGTCAGTCATTGCCAGCTTTAGATCGCGAATGCCAGGTCCGTTGTCTTGAAACACCAATCGGACCCCCGCACGGTCACCCTCACGGAGCACTGTCCAGAAGACTTCGCCACCACCTCCGTGAAGGAGGGCATTGCGAGCGAGCTCGCTAGCCGCTGTAACCAACATCGTTTTCCCAATTGCTGAAAACTGTAACTCCTCCGCGATGCGACCCACGACTTGTCGGCAAATCACAATGTCGTTGCTGCCCCGAAGCGATAGGGTCCCGGTTGAGCCGGACGTAACATTGAGATGGAGCTCCATAAACTGATGCTAAAAATGCAATCAACACGCGATGTCAGACGTGCCCGACAGATTGAGTAGGAACAACTTCCGTTCCTGGTGTCCGTCTCAAATGGGAGGGTACACGGCGGAACTCGTTGGGAAGCCCCTGCGACGCCCTCGACCGAGCCAGCCTCCAGACGCCGTACACTGGATGACATGCAACTGTTCAGCGAGACCATTAAAGGCAAAAAGCGGGCATCTCGCAAGTGATCCGCGGGCCGTCGCGCCGCAGATTCGCTTCCCCAACCTCGCCACCCACTCGCAAAACGCCCGTGAAGAAGCGAGTTCCGACTAACGCTCTGGTTCCGCCGGGTCACTGCGTTGCGTTGGAATGTACAGCCGAATGCGCCCGATGTACGTTGCCGCCTCCGGTCATTGCGTCTTTGAGTCGGCGCCTGACTGCGCCGAATGCATCGCACCGGGCAAATCGCCTGCCATGCGCTTGTGATCCATCAAAGTCGGCAGTGTTTTTTTGGCAAACGCCGCCAGATCGGGATCGGTCGATTTTGAGGCGGACTGAAACAAAACCACGGTCTTAGCGTGGTCCTCTTTCATCTGCTTCGCGTACGCGGCGTCGAAGTCGGCGCCCTTTTTGTTGCTCAGCTTTTGCACGATAGCCTGGTGCTCGGCATCGAGCGAGGTGGGTACCTGAAGGCCCTTGGATTTACCGAGGCTGGCCAACTCATCGTTCGCCTTGCTGTGATCTTTGACCATCTGATCGGCAAATTGGCGAATCTTCGCGTCCTGAGAGCTGGCTGCGGCGGCCTTGGATACCGCCACTTCAGTGAGGCCTCCCTGCGCCGCCTTAGTCACAAAGGTCGCAGGATCGGCGCCACTCGAATCGGAAGCACTGTCGCCCATGCGTGCATGGGTGGATTGCTGTTGGTGGGGCGACGATGCCGCGCCGGGAGTCGACTCCGAACCCGTGGGAGCCTCCGCTGTCCCTTGGCCAGTCGCGCTGCGCTGGTGAGGGGAAGATGCAGCGCTAGGATCGGGTGAAGCACTCGTCGGCGCCTGGGCCTGCGCCGTTGAGATTAAGCCAAAGGTCAGAATGATGGCGGTTGTCGCGATTGACTTGCTCATATATCCCCCTGAAAAGTTGAGCCGGCCAAGAAATGCATCGTCGAAGCGACGCATCACATGCACGAACAACGGCTCGGCATCGCGTTGGGTTCCGCCCCGACCGATCATAGATGGCCCGCGAATCGATCGATTAACATAGGTTATTCCTACACACCTCCACTTCCGAATCGCCGCAATCGCAAGTGGACGTGTTTGGATCCGTCTCAGCCCCCACGCAAGATCTCCACCTTCCACCGACTGCCAGGAGATACGTTCACCTGAAGGTCGGCGACCGGGTAGTCAATCCATTCCCGATTGCGTGCGGCGGTTGTTTCTTCTGCATGACCGGTCACTGAAGCAGTCCTTGATGATGTCGACCGACAGACCTTCTTCATTGCGTGAAGCAATTATGTGCTGTCGCAACGGCGGCACAGTGTCGGTGCCGGGTGTCAATGGAGGATCTCTGGATAAGGTTCCCTTCGGAGCCATCGTCAACAGAGCCCTGACCATCAAGTCGGGCCAGACTCACGTGCCGAACAGGCCGGTGGAACCGGCAACGCCACCCATGCCTCCTTTAGCATCTGTTTTAATTTTTCGTGCAAAGGAGGCTCTTCGAATTCCGGCAGCTCGGTGCGCGAATCCCTCGCGAAAAGTACTTTGCAGCTGGAAACCGAAGAGCACTTCCGTGCTCAGCATCTGCACGCGTAACTCGGTGATCGCGAATTCCAGGACCCATGGGCGGATATCCGGTGGGCTCAGATTCCTAGACCTGAAATGACGCGCGAGGGATTGATCCCTCGCGCGTCTCATCGCCAATCAGTCCGGACGCTGAGTTCCCGCCTTGCTTCGATCCTTCTCCTTATCCTGAGTCCCTCCCGAGCTGTTATCGGGCTGCGGGCCACTACGTTGTGACCCACCAGGCTGATCGTTTCGCCCTGACTGTTCCATCTGGCCGCTTCGATTTCGGTCCTGTGATCCAGGCGTGTTCCCACCCTGTTGGCCAGGTGTTTTCGGACGCTGTTCGGTCCCCGGGACTTGATTACCCATTTCAATGTCTCCTCAGTGGATTGTCACGCATGCTAATAGTACGCACCAGGGTGCTTTGAATCTGTCGCGCAACTTCTCCGCGCTCCGTAGTCCCCGTCCGGCGCAACGCTCAAGCCCAGCCTGCTTCATCCCGGACTGCAGATGCCACTCATCCCTGCAACTATGGCATGCGCCGCTGAGCTGTTAGACGCCTTTCCGCCTTCGATCTAACATACGTTGTCGACAGACCTTCTCGAAGGTGTCAGCCTCCTCTCGTCCGAACGATTCAACGAGGCGCGCCATGCACGCACAATCATCGCGTGTTAAATACTTTTTTGCGCCTCATACATTTGATTAAAGCTCGAGGAGTTATCAATGGCAGCGAAACGCAAATCATCAGGTCGGTCGAGGAAGGAGTCTCCGGATGCAAATGATCTTCTGACGCTCGAGCTTCAGGAAATTCACAGCGCGGAGAGCCAGTTGTCGCGGGTTCTTCCCCGGCTCTCGAAGTCGGTAGAGTCGGAGCAATTGAGGCAGATGCTCGATTCGCGTCTGACAGAAGGTGAACGCCTGATCGAGGAGATTGAGGCAGCATTCGAGGAGATGGAGGAAAGTCCGGGGCGCAAGAAGAATGTCGCCGCCGAGGGACTGCTCAACGATGCCCGCGAACATGTGCAGGAAATCGCCCCGGGCGCGGCGCTGGATACAGTGCTCATCGGAGCCATGCAGAAGACGGAGCACTACTGTATTGCGGCCTGGGGTACGGCCAGGGCACTGGCGCAGGCCGTGGGACACAAGAGTGCAGTGCGTGCAATGGACCGGGCGCTCAAAGAAGGTGGCGCTTTCGACGAGCGACTCACCAAGCTGGCCGAGAAGGAAGTGACGCCTGCATTGCTGGCAATGGGTGAGGAAGAAGAGGAAAGCGAAGCGTCGCCGCGGTCTGGGAAAAGCGGCTTGCAAAACCGTGCATCGGCGTAACGAGCCTCATTTTTAGACTCGCTCGATGAGCGGAACATCTGGCTGGGCGAGTCAGACGATGATCGCATGCCGGGTGTCCTCCGCTCGAGGAATAGTCATCGCATGAATGTCACAGATCCCGGCGATATTGTGCAGCAAGCGATCAAACTACAACTCCAGGCCGCGGGTGTTGATACCAGCACGATTGCTGTCGAAGTCCGCAAGACTACAGCCGTCTTGACCGGAACCATTACTGACGCCGGCACGCGCAGGACGATCGTCGAGGCTCTGTTCGGACTTTCCACTATAGACCAGGTAGTCGACGCGCTGAGTGTGGGCGGGGAACATGCCTCACCCCAAATCTATATGAAAGACGGCGAACCGCTGACGCGCGCGATCCGGGATCTGTTTGATCCGAACGTGAGCTGGAAACAGTACCGGGCCGCTAAAAAACGCGGCAGCCCAACTTAGTCGAACAAAAGCCGTGTCACTTGCGACGACCGGTCCTGCTCGTTGCCGAGCCACGTTCCGCCCGAGGCGAGGAACGATTTCGGCCGATCGAAGCGCCAGGATGCGCCGATACCACTCGTATACGTTTAAATGGGGGTTGCGCTGCGCGGCTTCCCAATCGAGCGAAGTCATCATGATTCCCGGATCGGGCAGCAAGACGATCGACATCCTAACCTGATCCAGATGCGCACACACGGGTGTACGCTAACGTATGTTGGGCATTTCCAACATAAATCTCCTGAAAGGCACATACACTCGCCAGGTCCCTGCCAGTAGCCACTTCACCAACATAAGGGTGTCGCGGCGCTTGCGGATTTGCGCTGTTACGGCAGTGCCGGCCACATACGCAGTGATAAAAGCTGAAGCGTCACCATTGGTAGCGCGGAAGCAGATAACGATGAAGGAACGTCGCGTGCGGATTGAGCCGTAATGGCGGGAGCGGTCCGCTCGGAGGGATGCTTCATGCGGTCGCCGCAACACCCTCCTGCGCTGCAACACATGCAAATGTTGAAACGCTTGGTGTCAGTTCTGAGCCGGGACATTTCCTGACGCCGTTAGCAATAACATAGGTTAGTGAGAACGGCGCGCTCATTGCCGAAAGTCTCATCAGACGTAATTTTGGGCCGCTGTGGCTGCGGCATCAGCCTTGCTAGCCCTCCGACCATGGTTGCATGCCCGCAAGGGCGCAGTTGGTGTTTCATCATCCAGTGGAGGTTTTATGTCTCTGATAGATAGAGTGGTGGCTGCGGTCACTCCCCCGGAGAGCGAGGAGAAACGACGGGAAGCGAGGGCGAAGGCTCGGGCGGCGGCCGGGCAGAATGACTGGCTGGCACAGGTGCTCGATCATCACGAGCAGATTGAGTCCCTGTTTGTGGGGGTGCGAGCTGCCCAGGATGCCAGGACCAGGCAGGAGGCGTTGAAAGAGCTTGCATTGGTTTTGACGGGGCACGCCAACGCGGAAGAGGCTGTAATTTATCCAGCACTCGTGCATTTTGATCATAAGGTCCACGGCATGGCCGGGTACACGGAGCAAGCGGGCGCGAAGGCCAACATGGGCGAGTTGGAATATCTCGATCCAATGAGCTCCGACTTCCTGGACAAGCTCGAGCATATCCGCGGGGCCGTCGCTCATCACATGTACGAGGAGGAAAACGACCGGTTTCTGGACTTGAAACAGATTTCTTCCGGCGATCAGGCGCGGCTCACCGCGCGATACATGGAGGAATTTGATCGGTACGTGGATTCAAAAGACGAATCGGAGCTCGAATTCGGCACAACACGGCCAAATGTGGTCGAAGGTGAGACCCTAAAGCCTGGTGTGGTTCGTTAGATTTGCCGGGGCGACGGATTGACGTCGCCCCAGCATCTCACTACTTTCTGGGACGCTGGATCTGCGGCTCCAGCCGAATGAGCGGCGCCTATCCGTTTCCTGGCCATCTGCTCGCTGTGGAGTTAGTTTCGAACAGCCTGCAACGATCGACGCTAACTAACCTATGTTAGTTTTAAACCGGCTACCGAGCACGCAGGTGATTGTGGATGTCCGTCGCGGCGATGGCCGCCTCAGCTGCCGCAACGACGACCTGGTTCAGTCCCCGGACGAGGTCGCCGGCCGCGTAAATTCCAGGGACGGAGGTTTGTTGATGCTGGTTTACCCGCAAAGCGCCGCTCTCGTCCAGGCGCGCGCCCAGATTCGCGGCGAGCTGGCTCATAGGCGTGCATCCCAGGGCTGAATAGAAAACGTCGAAATAGCTCACCCCAGCGCGCGTGCGCAGCAACAGCCGGTCGTTTTCAATCTCCAGATCGGTCAGCCGGCTTTCGATGAGGGCGATCCCTGCTTCCTTCAGAACTCGATCGCAGGCCGGGTCCCGGCGGCCGGCGACGTGGATCAGAGTGACGCGCTCAGAATAGGTTCTCAGGAACTGCGCCTCGCGGTCGCCGTGCTCGCCGGAGCCGACTACAGCTATGCGTTTGCCAGTCGCTTCGAACGCATCGCAGATCGGGCAGATCCGCAGCAAACTCCGCAGCACCGCCTCCTCCGCCCCGACGAGCTCCGGCAGATGATCCTGGACGCCGGTTGCGACCAGAACGAAGCGGCTGAGCAAGCTCTCCGATCCAACGTTCACCGAAAAGCCACGTTCTAACCGAATGAGGGTGTCGACGTGGCCGGGGCGAATGTCAGCACCGTATCGAGCCGCTTGTTCCCTGAGTTGGTCGAGCAGCTCAGCGCCACCAATGCCGCGCGGAAAGCCGGGAATGTTGTGGCTTTCTGGAATCCATCGTGCACGTGAAGCGCCGCCGTCGATGACGACCGCCTTGCGGTGATACCTGCCAAGATAGCTGGCAGCGGTGAGTCCCGCCGGGCCTGCGCCAATGATCACGGCATCGAGCATACTGGTTGGATTCAATGGAGGGGATAAAACTCAACGGTTGGTCGTGCGGTTAGTTCCTCATTCGCAGTCCGGGCGCCGTTGACCGAACCGGCGTCGGGAAGATTCCGCGAGCCACTTATCGCATCCAGTTGCACGAAGGATTCGAGCTCAGGGATGCACGAAGATCGTCCCGCTGACTTGGGCATCAGCCCACGTCTATTGTTCTCCTTACTTTCGGGTGCGGCCCGGCAGCCTGCACAGCTATGATGTCGTCAATCACAATGAGCTGAACCCGCAGATCGGCAGCCGCGAAGATCTCGAGGATTCGTGACGACTCTGCGCGCCCGCGGCATGGGGCACATCGTCGATTTCGTGCCCAATCACGTTGGTGTCATGGGAGCCGACAACGAGAAATGGATGGATGTTCTGGAACATGGGCAGGCATCCCGATTCGCAGCGAACGTGAAGCCGGGCTCGACCGTCGTGGTCGTGGGCGACGGCGCGGTCGGCCTGCTCGGTGTGCTCGCCGCCAAATTGATGGGCGCCGAGCGGATCATTGCTATGAGTCGTCACGGCTCGCGCCAGAAACTCGCTCGCGAGTTCGGTGCAACTGACATCGTATCCGATCGCGGTGACGAGGGAGTGGCCCGGATTCAGGATCTAACGCGGGGTATCGGGGCTGACTCGGTTCTCGAGTGCGTCGGCACGCAGGAGTCGATGATGCAGGCGATCCGTTCGACGCGACGGGGTGGATATGTGAGCTATGTCGGCGTGCCGCATGGGGTGGCGTTGGATGGCGAGAGACTCTTCTACGCTCATGTACACCTCCACGGCGGTCCCGCCCCTGTGCGTCGTTTCCTGCCGAAGCTGATCGACCTCGTGTGTAACGGCAAGATCCATCCCGGCAAGGTTTTCGACCTGACCCTGCCGCTGGATCAGATGGCAGATGCTTATCGCGCAATGGACGAGCGCAGAGCGATCAAGACGCTGCTGCGCCCGTAGGAATCCTCTGAGGATCTCCCATGCATAACTTCACAGCGAGTCGCTAGGCGTCGATCATCGCCGTGATTGTAGTCATTGCGGCAGGAGTAAGCTCCCATGGCGGGGATGCCGAACGTCGGATTGAGCGAACAGGAGGCTCGCGATGTGGCCGCATTTTTGTACACGCTCCAGTGACTTCGGGCTGAGCATCGCGTTGCGCTCTTGTCCTAACATAGGTGACGCCCCTAACGCGTGATGGGAGGACACATGATTAATGACGTTCCCGGGTGCATCGACCCGTCGCTGTGTGCGCTGGCAGTCCGCGTGGTTCAGGACCTACGCCGCGCCGGACTTTCCGTCGTGACTGCGGAGTCCTGCACGGGAGGCTTGATCGCCGCCCTCCTCTCGCACGGAGAGCGAGCTAGTGACTGTTTGCATGGCGGCTTTGTGGTGTATACCAAAGCGCAAAAGACGGCCGCGCTCAATGTGGGTGCCGACCTACTCGAACGCTGCAGCGCAGTTCATGAGTTGGTCGCGAAAGAGATGGTCAGCGGCGCACTCAGACGATCAGATGCGAGCCTGGCGATCTCTGTCACCGGTGTGCTGGGGCCGGACGCAGACGAGGATGGCAATCCGCCGGGACTGGTGTACCTGGGCATAGGTCGACGTGGCGACGAGCCCCACGTTATTCAGCGGTCCTATAAAGGCGAACCCCCCGACGCGGTACGGCGCGCGATTATTGTGGACGCGCTGACTCTACTTCAACAGCACGCGATCGAGCATCGATAGAGCACCGCTGCACACATCGACATCGCAAGTCGGGGCTACTTTTTCTTGCGGCTCTTCGCCTTCTTGCGCGGGACCTTGGCACCCGATCGTCGCGCCTCCGACAGACCTATGGCGATCGCCTGCTTTTTGCTCTTCACCTTGCGGCCCGAGCGCCCACTGCGCAATGTGCCCTTCTTGCGCTCGTGCATCGCGCGCTTCACCTTACTGCCGGCCTTTTTGCCATATCGAGCCATGTCGGCCTCCACTTATCAGCTCCCATCGGAGCAGCACAAATCACTCCCACCGCGGTGTCTGGTTGAGGACGACAGATTCGACTGTCAGATGCTCTAGTGCGTTGAGATGAGCACGCTCCCGGCACGTGTCGCTCCCGGATACGCTCGAGACTTCGCTCGACGCGACCTGCCGCAGTAGGACCGCCGGTTGCTTCTTGAATCGAGACCGCCTCAACGCACCAGACACTAGATCAGTGGAGAACCCCATCATGCTGAAGGATCCGCGAAGCGCCGGCCCACGGCCTCCATTTCCCAAACAACAGCAATCGGCACCGGGCGAGACGGGAAAGCAAAAGCCCACACCGGATCACGGTGAGGACAGTTATCGTGGCGCGGGCCGCCTCCAGGGCTGTGCCGCCCTCGTCACCGGTGGGGACTCCGGAATCGGCCGCGCGATTGCGATTGCGTTCGCACGTGAGGGGGCGGACGTTGCCATCGGTTATCTCAGTGAGCACGAGGATGCGCAGGACACGGCGGAATGGGTGCGTAAGGCCGGCCGAAAAGTCGTGCTCCTGCCCGGCGACGTGGCGGACGAGCTGCATTGCAAAGAGCTGGTCAAACGCACCGTTGCAGAGCTCGGTCGAATAGACATCCTGGTCAACAACGCAGCCTTTCAGCGAACGCATGAGAAGCTGTGGGATTTCACTGCAGATGAGATCGAACACACTTTCCGAACTAATATCCAAAGCATGTTTCACCTGGCCAAGGCGGCGGTCGCCAAAATGCAACCGGGAGCGTCCATCATCAACACGGCATCTATCCAGGCGGACAAGCCGTCCCCCAGCCTGCTGGCCTACGCCTCAACCAAAGGCGCGATCACCAACTTCACAGCCGGGCTGGCCCAGGTCGTGGCCAAGGACGGCATTCGTGTGAACGCGGTGGCGCCGGGTCCAGTTTGGACACCTCTCATTCCTTCCACCATGCCGGCGGACCAAGTCGCGAACTTCGGCGCCGACAGCCCACTCGGCCGACCTGCTCAGCCAGCAGAGCTGGCACCCGCCTATGTGTTTCTGGCATCTAACGATGCCAGTTACATCAGCGGCGCGGTGTTGCCAGTGACGGGAGGCAAGCCGTTTCTATGAAGCAGCCATTGATCGGCGCCGCCATGGCGATTGCGCGGACCGCTCCCTCCGCGAGTTGGATGAGCGCTAGTGTTAACTATGATGCGTAAGGCCCGTCGCGCCGGTCAGCCTGAGCATGCGAACGGGCGGCGGAGATGGCGTTAGATGCGACACACGCCGACTACTAACATAGGTTAAGACCCTAACCGTGCGCAGGCTCGATGGGCTTTCCCTTGAGCGTGGCGGTTTACCGCACCGCCACAAGCCAGTCACGTCTCCAGTGCGACAGTTCGGTCGCCGCTTTCGTCGATACTTGTCCGCTCGGTCACGACAGGCCCGCCCCGAGACGAGTACAACAGCGGGAATGTGCTCGTCGTGATGGCAAATCTCGTTGAACATAATTCGCGCTCACGTCCAGAAGATCGCCCTTGCGGCTCGAACGCTGTTGGGTACGAGACACCTGCAGGTGCAGCAAACCGTCCGCAATCTGAGCATTGGATCGCGGTTGGGAATCTCCTTTGGCGCCGTCGCTGTACTCGCGGTCGCTGCAAACATGACCGTTGAGCACGGTGCTTCGGTCATCCAGACAACAAAGATCTTCGGCCCAAGTCGCATCGTGCGCGAGACGCCGCGTGTCGCGCTGGCAGTGTCGACTCCGATACCGATGCCGACGGCGACCCCTGAATTGCCTGAGATGATGCCGCTCGAGAACGCAGAACTTCTCGATGCCCTCGCTCAGTTCGATCGCTCGCTGCTGCTACGAGCGCAGGCCGCGACCTCGGACAACAAGGTCCTTCTTTCCGCCACCGAACAGCAGCTTGCGCGGCAGGCCGCGCGTTTCGTTGCACAGGATTCCACGGGCTCCGCGGGAGCAGTGAGTTCACTTGCCGCGCAGGTCCGGACGCTGCGCGCAACCGGTGATGCACTCATCAATGCGAGTGATGCGCGTCGAGCGGCATTTACTTCCTATTGGAGCCATTTCGATGCTGTTGACAGGCCCATCAGGAGCGCTCTGGATCGAAATTTGACCATCTTTGGTCGCGTCATCGCGCGGCAGTCGCTGATCACGCTGAGTCGGGAACTCGATGACATTCGCCGAAGGGCCGGGCAGATGACGGCAGCCGGCGGCTACGAGCCGAGCACATTGAGTGCGCTCGTCGACAGTGAGAGGAGGTTTTCCACCACCTTGGAGCAGAACGCGGCCGGACTCACGCGATCCCAGGGCAAGCAATGGGTAGAGGAGCTGCGCAACGGGCTCTCGGAGGTGGGCTCTAGTAGATCGGCGCTCGCGGCCGCAGATCGCCAAGCGACGGTGGCATTGAGCACATTTGAGCAAAGCGTAAGTGTCGTGGGGAGCCTCGCAAGAGAAGCTGCTGAGCGATCGCCGAAGTTACAGTCGCCGAAGATTCCGATAACCACGCCTCCGACCGCGGCCGCGACACCAACTAGTCCAACTGAGGCTGTTCCGGTGTCAGCTCCATCGCCCATCCCCGGCGTTCGCATCTACACCCATCAAACTTCGACCGATTTCGCGACCCTAGCACGTGCACTGATCGGGGCCATCAGCGGCGGAGTTCTGCTGCTATTGCTATTCATATCGATCGCCACCGTGCGCAGTATCGTTCTACCCATTCGACAGTTCAGGGGTACGACGGCCCGATTGGCCACTGGAGATGCCGGCGCCCGATTCGAACGCGGCGGAATTCGCGAGATCGATTCACTGGCCGCCTCGCTGAATGACATGGCTTCGACGCTGGAAGCGGCGCAGGCCATTGCGCGCGAGTATCAGGGGGCACTCGAGGTACGCATTGAGGATCGCACCCGCAGATTGCAACACCTCGCCGAGCATGATCCTGTCACAGGGTTGCCGAACAGGCGACAACTGATGAGACATCTCGAAGAGGTCCTGCAACCGGCGGCAGCTACCCGCACGTTAGTCGCGGTGTTCTTCTTCGACTTGGACAATTTCAAGAACATCAACGACACCATGGGACATACGTTCGGCGACCGTGTACTCCAGGCCGTCGCGACGAGACTGTCACGTCTGACCGCACCTGGCGCTTTTGCGGCCCGGCTGGGTGGCGACGAATTCAGTGTGGTGGATTGCAATTGCGAGAGTATCGAGCAAGCCATGCAACGGGGTATCGCTCTTGTAAATGCGTTCCAGAGTCCTTTAACGGTAGAAGGCCGCGAATTGCTCGTCAGTATCAGCGTAGGTGCAAGTATCTATCCGGAGCACGAAACTTCCGCCGAGGCGCTCCTGAGCGCCGCAGATGCTGCTTTGTTCCGTGCAAAGAGTCTCGGCCGCAATCAGCTCAGCCTCTTCAGCCACGATCTTCTAAGAAGGGTATCGGAAAGGTTCTCCATCGAGCAGGGGCTCCGTCGCGCGCTAGACCACAACGAATTTGAGCTCGTTTTCCAGCCCGAAGTGAATTTCGACTTCGGCGGTATCAAGTTGGTGGAGGCACTGCTGCGCTGGCGTTTGCCCGACGGCCGACGCATCTCGCCGATGCAGTTCCTCCCAGTCGCGCAGGAATCAGGACTGATCGCGCCCATCGGCGACTGGGTATTGCGATCGGCGATCGAGTCCGCCGCGATGTGGCACCACTCCTCGTGGCCGGAGGTCCGAGTCGCCATCAACGTCGCCGCAAGTCAGCTGATCAGCACAGATTTCGCTCAGCGAGTGCAGCAGCTTTTGCTTCAGTACAAGATTCCTCCTCGATGTATTGAGATCGAGCTTACCGAAACCGTACTGCAGACTGGCCCGGCGATCATCGAGACCCTTCGAGGGTTGCGTGAGCTGGATATCGGCGTCGCCCTCGATGACTTCGGCACGGGTTTCTCCTCGCTCGCCTCTTTGCAACATCTGCCGCTGACTCGCGTGAAGCTGGATCAGAGCCTCATTGCTGCAATAGACACAGATCCCCGCGCGCTAGCGATTGCAGAGGCGATCACCGGCCTGTGCGACAAACTTGGGTTAGAAGTGACGGCCGAGGGTATCGAAAGACCGGCACAGCTGCGTATTCTGCTGGAGCATCGTTCTACGTGTTTACAGGGCTTTCTAATCTCGTATCCCATCGAGACCGATTCGGTAGCAGCAGCGGTGGCTAATATGCCGGAGCAAATGCAGTCTCTTTTTCTGGCGGCCTGCGTAAACGTCGGTTCGGAGCGGTCAACAGCATTGGCTGCAGCGTCTGATTCTCGAGAAACATCACTGGGTATCGAGCCGCACATCACGCACGGAGTTATGTCTTAAACATCGGTCTCGCGCTTTACATAGACTCTCGCCGGGCCCGCAGGGTGGGTCGGAGCGAACGGTTTGTCGCGCGTTTGCGAATTCGGAAGACCCCAGCTTATCCTCTCAATCCAGCGAGCTCGAAAAGTAGCAGTCCAATGGCCAAAGAATCCGACCCCAAATCCGGACGCGTTGCGTTCGATGAGCGCGGCATGCCGACATGGGAATGGCGCATCGATACGGGCACGTTCAGTCGAGACATCGATACCCAACGACTGAGGCAACTTCAGGAAGAAGCCGCCGTATCCCTCGAGAGTGAGCCCGTGCCACTTCCGGGTGTTGATCCCTACAGTGTCGCGACCCCGGTGGCTCCTCAAAAAACGCCGCGCAGAACTCTTGACGACATGCGCAAACTCAGTGAAGAAATCAAGCAAAAGCGACAGGTCAAATGAGGTTGCCAATCGTCACTCATCCTGCGGCGGCCTGGCACCGAAGGGAGGCTTAGACCGTGAAATACACTCTCGCTGAGAACAGTCCTTTGACGACTGAGACCGCGCCTACAACAACGGCGACCTCGCCAGCACATGTAACCGTGTATACGTTTGTGATCTGGGACCATGATAAGGGAGCCACCGCCATTTATCCGCGTATGGCTACGCGTGAAGCCATCGCCAAGATGCGCGGCAAAGTCAACGAGGAAACGGCGTGGGTCGTTGACGCGTCGGCAATCGACATTGAAGGCTTTTATTCTGGCGATCGAGCGGACGTTCGATAAGCCTGCTCAGCTCTTTCGCGACGGCTTCGGCGGTCAGGGTCTCGGATCAGCAATAGAATACGCGGGAAGATGGGCGCTCTATGTTCGGATTGCGTGGCTTCCGTAACATTGTATAGACAACGTAACGGACGGAAGCGGTCTTTAGGTTGGTGCGGTCCAAAGGCCACCTAGCGCCTTGACCAGCAGCACGCTCGCATCCATCTGGCGACGGGAAATGTCTGCCGCTACGCGCTCATTTGAAAGCGCAGTGCTTTGCGCCGTTACGACATCAAGATAACTCACCGCTCCCGCCTGGTAGCGGTTGAGCGCAATCTGCAGGGCGCGTTCTGCGGACGCGACTGCCCTTCGTTGCATTCGAGACTCATCAGCGAGCTGTCGGGTTGCGGTGAGATTATCTTCGACTTCCTGAAACGCAGTCAGGACGGTCTGCCGATAGGCCGCGACTGTTTGGTCGTATTGGGCCCGGGCGCCTTCCAGCTGGTGCTTACGTTTCCCCCCATCGAATATTGTGCCCAAGATCGCTGGCCCTATGGCCCAGAATCGGCTCGGCATCGACAGTAAGGATCCGATGTTGGACGACTCCACTCCCCCGGTGACTGAGAGAACCAGATCGGGATAGAACGCCGATACGGCTGAACCAACGTCGGCGTTTGCTCCTGCAACGAGGCGTTCGGCGGCCGCTATGTCGGGTCGGCGCTGTAACAGCTCCGAGGGAACGCCCGTAGGAATGGTGGGTGGCGTCAGTTCGGTAGCCCCGGTCTTCAGGCTAAATGTGGACGCTGGCTCGCCCACCAGCGTGGCGATCGCATGCTCGAGCTGCCCACGTCTAACGCCGAGGTCCGTGAGTTGTGCTTGCGTGGTCTCGAGTTGCGTCTGTGCTTGAGCGAGCTCCAGGTCAGAAGCAATCCCGCCGTCGAAGCGGTGTTGCACCAGTTCCAGCGCGCTGCTGTATGAGGCCACCGTTTGCTGGAGCAGCACGGTTTGAGCATCGGTGTCGAGCAGATCGAAATAGTCCGTGGCCAGCTCGGCATGGATGCTCAATTGCACAGATGCCAAGTCGGCCGAACTTGCCTGGGCCCGCGCGTCCGCGGCGTCAACCGCATGGCGCACGCGGGAAAACAAGTCTGGCTCCCAGGACGCGTCGACACCCACTGAGCCGTCAGATACTGTGCGTCCCGCGAGCCCTGCTCGTCCAACGATGTTTTGCGACGTGTGAAAGCGTGATGCACTCGAGGTGGCCGTAA
This sequence comes from Gammaproteobacteria bacterium, assembly GCA_034668025.1. Classification (GTDB taxonomy): domain Bacteria; phylum Pseudomonadota; class Gammaproteobacteria; order Steroidobacterales; family Steroidobacteraceae; genus 13-2-20CM-66-19. Next base: position 31,227 of record JAXDQF010000068.1, read on the forward strand.
TCGTCGGAGCGTAGCCTGACCGCGCTACACCGACTGCAGATCGCGCCACCATCAATGCAGCGAGCGCTCCCTGGACCGATTGATTGGACTTAGACGCTCGCGACTCGAGGTCTTGCAACTGCGGGTCCCCGAAGGCCTCCCACCAGGGGCCCCGATCCTCAGTATCGCCCGGCGATGCCGCAACCCAACCGGCGGGCGGTGTGTTTCCCAGAGGTGCGCCCACAGCCTCCTTGTATGACGCCGGAACAGAGACGTCCGGCCGGTGGTATGCGGGCCCGGCAGCGCAGCCGGCCAGCACCGCGGCAACGATCGGAACCAGAAACCAATAGCTACGCATGATCATTCCCCTGCGCAATCTGGACGGCATCACCTGAAGCAATTGCGTCATTTGGATTCGCGATTACGCGCTCGCGTCCCTCCAGTCCTGAGACCACCTCAATACGGGTTCCAAAGTCACGTCCAAGCGTGACGGCCTGCATGGAGACCCGGTTTGCGACATTGACGGTGGCGACTTGAACCCCATCGGGACGAAACAGCAGGGCGCTGACTGGGACGGATACGCGCGGCTGTGCACTAACCGCGTTCAAGTGAACATAGGCGTAAGCGCCTGGCAATATGGCTCCATCCTTGTTATCGACGTCAATTTCCGTTTTGAGAGTGCGAGTCACGGAGTCGATCGCTCCCGCGGTGCGTGTTACCGCCCCGCCGAACGTCCGGCCGGGCCATTGCGACAGAGTGAGGGTCGCGGTCGTTCCAACACCGGCATCACGGACGTAGTCCTGAGGGACGTCTGCGAAGACTCGCAGCTTGTCCGTTTCGACCAGGTGGAACATTTCAGTCTTCGGGCCACCGGCGCTTCCCAAATCGATGAGGGAGCCCACGTCGATATTGCGGGCGGTTACGATGCCCGCAAAAGGGGCATACACTTTTTCAAATGATTGCAATTGGCTGAGCCGCTCGACGTCGGCGTGAGCAGCGGCCAGGGCCGCCTGGCGCGCCTTCATCAGCGCGACGTCTTGTTGGACCTCCTGCTTGGATACAGAGTTGCTCTTGAGCAGCTCCTGCCACCGGTCGGCGGTGATCTTGGCGATCTGGTAGTCGGCAACGGCGCTGGTCGCGGCCGCCTTGGCCTGTTCCAGTTGCGCATCCACCTCAGGCGCATCGATGATTGCCAACAATTGGCCTGCGGTGACTGCTGCTCCGATGTCGGCATACCAATGCGCGACATATCCGTTGGTGCGTGCGAAGATCGGAACGTCCTGGTACGGCTGAACAGCGGCCGGCAGATCGATGGGCTGGACGGCGGGTGATGGCTGCGGATACGCGACCGACACCGTCGGGATGGCCAGCGATTGCGTCTGTTGCTGTAGCGCAGAACGCGCCTCAATGTGGGGCCAAATTCCGATTGCCAAAGCCGTCGCGACTATCGCAACTGCAGGCAGGCGCCGCCGCCAGGTCCTGGCGGCTTCGGAACGTTCTGCATCATTCGGCGTGGTCATCTGGATTCTCCGATCAGCCCGCTTGGTGGCTGGGGTTGGCAGAAATGGGTGTGGCCAGGGGTGCACTGCGCTTCTTGAGCCAGGCATGTACGGTGCCGAAGACGACGGGCACGAACAGCAGTGTGGCCGCTGTCCCGAACATCAGACCGCCGATTACGGCGCGACCCAACGGGGCGTTTTGCTCGCCTCCATCGCCCAGGCCGAGCGCCATTGGCAGCATGCCGATCAACATCGCGAGTGCCGTCATCAGCACCGGCCGGAAACGTCCCCTGCCCGCCTCGAAGGCGGCTTGCATGGGCTCGACACCTTCCGCCAATCTCTGGCGGCCGAAACTAACTACCAGAATGCTGTTGGCCGTCGCGATGCCAATGCACATGATGGCTCCGGTCAGTGCTGGCACGCTCACCGTGGTACCCGTCACGAACAGCATCCAGGCGATACCTCCCATCGCTCCCGGCAGGCCGCTGAGAATGATCATCGGATCAACAAACGACTGGAAGTTGACGACCATCAGGAGGTACACGAGCACCACGGCCAGGACCATCCCGCTCAGGAGGCCCGAGAACGAGGACTGCATCGTTGCCACCTGGCCCCGGATAACTATGCTCGACCCTGCCGGCAGGCTGCTTTTCATGTCATCGACGATCCGTGTGACGTCACGCGCGACGCCGCCGAGGTCACGACCCTGCGTGGTGCCGAAGACATCGATCACCGGCTGCACGTTGTAGTGCGACACAACCGCATTCTGCGACCCACGGGACACCGTACCCAGCGAGCCAAGGATCTGTCCGCGGGTCGCTGTGTTCGAGGCACCGGCGTTGGTCAACGGAATGTTGGCGAGCGCCTGTAGTGAGTCGATCTGGTACTGCGGTGTCTGGGTCGCCAGCGGATAGCTGACTCCATTCTTCGGGTTCAGCCAGAAGTTGGGTGTTGTTTGCGAGCTGCCGGACAGCGCAATCAGCACGTCCTGTGCGATCACCCGCTGTTCGAAGCCGGCCTGCAGCGCCTTTGCGCGATCAACGTCGATATTGATGGCAGGAGCGTTGTCCGGCTGCTGGATGCGCAGATCGACCAACCCGTGCACGCTGTGGAGCTGGTGCAAAAGCGAGCCGGCGGCGGCACGATTGCCAGCCTCGTTGTTGCCCACGATTTGAATATCGATGGGCGAAGGCAGACCGAAGTTCAGAATCTGGCTGATGATGTCGGCCGGTAGAAACGAGAAGGTGACCCCGGGGAACTCGGCATTGAGTTTGCCGCGGAGCTCCTTCACGTACTGCGCCGTTGGCGCGTGCTTCGGTGTGAGGGCAACCAGAATGTCCGCGTCGGCCGAGCCTATCGGAGAGGATGAGTCATAGGTGAGATTGATGCCGCTGACCGGCAACCCGATGTTGTCGAGGACCGAGGCCAGTTGATTCTTCGGCACGAGGGTACGGATTCGCTGCTCGACCAGGTCGGTGATGCGCGCCGTTTCCTCAATGCGCGTGCCGGTTTGAACCCGCAGGTGCAGGCGGATTTCACCCGTGTCCACCGAGGGGAAGAAGTCCTGCCCGACAATGACGAGCAATCCGAGGGACGCAACGCAGAAGAGGACGAAACCTATGGCAAATTGCCGCGACCGTTTCAGGCAGCGCTCGAGCAATCCCTCGTAGCGCTCGCGCAGTGCGTCCAAATGCCGCTGGACCCACGCGAATCCTTTCTCCAACCGCGTGGAGCCTGCGGTCCCCGCCGGGCCGGGTTGGCGCAGCAGGTACATCGCGAGTGTCGGAATGAGCGTGCGCGAGAAGAAATAGGAGGCGAGCATCGCGAAGACCACCGCTTCAGCGAGTGGTACGAACAGGAAGCGAGCAACGCCCGACAGCATGAACATGGGGAGGAATACGATGCAGATGGCAAGCGTCGAGACCAGGGTCGGCACGGCAATCTCGCCTGAGCCGATCAAAATGGCATCGTGCTTCGCCTGCCCCATCTCCAGGTGATGAGTGATGTTCTCGATGCTGACGGTTGCATCGTCGACCAGGATTCCCACTGCCAGAGCGAGGCCGCCCAGGGTCATGATGTTGATGGTCTGTCCGAGCGCCGACAGCGCGATCATCGAGGCGATGACTGAAAGGGGTATCGAAATCGCAATGATCAATGTCGCACGCCAGCTCGACAGGAACACGAGGATCATGACCGCTGTGAGGGCGGCGGCGATCAGGGCCTCGCGCACGACGCCTGATATGGCAGAGCTGACGAAGACCGACTGGTCGGAGACCGGCTTTATGGTCAAGGCCTTGGGCAGACCTGCGGCAATCTGCGGCAGCATTGCCTTGACCTGGTTGATGATGGTGAGAGTCGAGGCGGACCCCGACTTCTCAATCTCCAGCAGAGCGGAGCGGTTGCCGTCGGTTCGCACGATGTTGGTCTGCGGCGAAAATCCGTCTCGCACGTGCGCGACGTCCCGGATGTAGATCACGCCGCCCGGTGTGGCCTTTATCGGCAGATCATTCAATGCCTCAACTGTTGAGGTACTGCCGTTGAGGTTTACGTTGTACTCGAACGTGCCGATTTTGGCCGTGCCGCCCGGGAGGATGAGGCTCTGGGCGTTGACCGCGTTCACAACGTCGAGCGGCGAGAGGCCTTTGGATTGCAGTGCCTGCGAATTGATGTCCACCATGACCTGGCGAACCTTGCCGCCGAACGGCAGCGGCACGGCCGCACCCTGGACAGTCGCGAGGCGCGTGCGGATAAAGTTGTTGCCGAGGTCGTAGAGCTGCTGCTCAGGCAGGGTCTTGCTCGAGAGGGCGAGCTGCAGAATGGGCACGGTCGAGGCGCTGTACGCGAGGATGGTGGGCGGTAGAGTCCCCTGAGGCAGCACGCGCAGGATGGACTGCGCGCTCGCTGATGCTTCTGCCATGGCGCGATTGATGTCGGCGCCGGGATGAAAGAACACCTTGACGACGGCGACCGAGTTCATGGATTGCGACTCGACGTGCTCGATGTTGTCTACGTCCGAAGTCAGTGCCCGCTCGTATGGGGATATGATGCGGCGAGCCATGTCATCGGCCGTGAAGCCGTTGAAGGACCAGACTACACTCAACACGGGAATGTCGATGTTGGGAAAGATGTCGGTCGGCGTTCGCGAAACGCTCAGCGGCCCGATGATCAGGACCAATAGCGCGACCACGATGAAGGTATAGGGGCGGCGCAGGGCAAGTTCGACGATCCACATGAGACAACCTCTCGTGAGCTGCGACGGGTGCGATATGCTCGAATCGAGGACAGATTAGGAGCTCGCCACCGTCTGCGAGCTGACGGGAACCTTACGATCTTGTAATCATGCCTGCCGCGGCATGCGCGTATGCTTTGCCGTGGTGCGGACGGAGAAAGGTATGCGGCTGTTGATCGTCGAGGATGAAGCGAAGACGGGAGAGTACCTGCGCAAGGGGCTCGAGGAGTCTGGGTTCACCGTTGATATCGCCAACAATGGCGTGGATGGCCTGCATCTTGCGCTCGAAGAGAATTACGATCTGGTCGTCCTCGACGTCATGCTGCCCGCGCTCGATGGCTGGGGCGTGCTCGAGCGGATTCGCGAAAAGAAGAACATCCCGGTGCTGTTCCTGACTGCCCGTGACCACGTCGAGGATCGCGTGCGTGGCCTGGAGCTTGGGGGTGACGACTATCTCATCAAGCCCTTTGCTTTTGTCGAGCTGCTGGCGCGTATTCGGACGCTACTGCGCCGCGGGCCTGCGCGTGAGGTGGAGCAAATCAACATTGGCGATCTGGAGATCGACGTGGTCCGCCGGCGCGTGAAACGTGCGGGACAGCGCGTCGATCTGACGCCGCGAGAATTTTCACTGTTGCAGCTTCTTTCCAATCGGAAGGGCGAAGTGCTCAGTAGGACGCAGATCGCTTCCTATGTCTGGGACATGAATTTCGACAGCGACACCAACGTCGTTGAGGTAGCGATACGCCGCCTGCGCGCCAAGATAGACGATGATCACACCGTCAAACTGATCCATACGATTCGCGGAATGGGTTACGTACTCGAGGTCGGAGAGCCTGGTTGAGTCGCCTGTCACTGAATGCGCGACTGGCGCTGCTGTTTACGTTTATCGTCACCGTGTGTCTTGCCGTTGTCGGGACTATTCTGTTTGAAGCCCTGTCGCGCCAGATCTACGCGCAAGATGACCTGGGTATCGTTCTTTCGGCGCGACACTTGCGCCGCCTTGCAGTTGAGATGGACGACTTCGCTGCTGTCCGTGAGCACCAGGCACGGCTGGTGAGCCTCGTGTTGGGCGATTCAGCGTTGGCGTTGAAGGTTGAATCGTCTGAGGGAAGCTCACTGATCGACTACAATCCGCCACATCTTCCAATCATTTCTCTCACCGCCACGCCGCAGAACGAGCGAATCATCACCGAGCATCTTCAACGTTGGAATTCCGCGGGAGACGTACCCATGCGGGGCATCGCCACTTTTGCGACGCTTCGCGACGGTAGTGCCATCAAGGTCAGCGTCGCCCGCTCCATGAGCGACCGGGCCCAAATGCTCGAGCTATATCGCTCTCTCATTTGGAAGACAGCGGGAGCCGCCGTGATTATCGCCATCGTGCTGAGCCTGTTTCTGATAAGGCAAGCACTCCGGCCCTTACGGAATATTGCCGACGATGCGCGTGGTATTACACCCGAGAGGCTGGCCGCACGCATCGATATTCGACGCGCACCCGCTGAGCTCCACGAGCTTGCATCGGCGCTCAACGCCATGCTGCTGCGTCTCCAACAGGGTTTCGACCGGTTGTGGCAGTTCACTACTGACTTGGCGCATGACCTGCGAACGCCGATCGCCAACATGCGCGGGGCTTCAGAAGTGGCGCTGAGTCGCCCGCGTTCTGCGTCAGAGTACCAAGGGTTGTTGGCGTCCAACGTGGAGGAATGCGATCGGGTGACGCGGATGATCGAGAGTGTGTTGTTTCTTGCACGAGCGGAGAGCCCGCATTTCGCGCTCCGGCGGATCACTTTCGACGCTTCGGGGGAATTGAAGCTCATAGGTGAATACTTCGAAGGCCTGGCTGCGGAAGGAGGCGTCGATATTTCCATTCGCGGCGAAGCGCGCGTATTCGCGGATCGCGAGCTGTTTCGCCGGGCGATCAGCAATCTTCTGGCGAATGCACTTCGTTATACGCCCGCAGGCAACAGTATATTGCTGACTGCGACAGCTTCGTCGCAAGGGGCGTCGATCGGCGTTCAGAATGCGGGCATTGGCATTGCGCCGGCCGACGTTGATAAGATTTTCGAGCGCTTCTACCGCGCGGATGCATCGCGGACTGATTCTGGAAGCTCGAGCGGGCTTGGCCTCGCCATCGTCAAGACGATCATGGAACTGCATGGGGGCCAGGCGTCGGTGCGCAGCGAAGTCGGGGGGCTGACTACGTTCGAGCTGTATTTTCCCTTTGGGAGTGAAGGCAGCACATCCATGAAGCGCTGTCCGACTTCTTGATTCGGGAAGTTCGCAAGATCGCTGAATATCCTACTCCTGAAGAAATGCGTGAGCGTTTAGCTCAGCGGGATCCCTATCGGGGCAAGACCTCCCCCACAGACATCTTGCGCGCGGAGCGTGACTCTTTGACCGCGGTTGTAGAGCCATCCTGAGGATCCGTAGGTCCCGCGGGAGGTTAAGTCCGCAGATAGCCGTTGAAAATGGCATAGGCCGCCACGGCCGCCGCGGTGCGTACTCCCAACTTACGCATCAGATTGGTCCGATGTTTTTCCACGGTCTTGGGGCTGACCGAGAGCCGTTGAGCGATCTCGCGCGTGCGCAGACCCTGGGCGATCAATTTCATCACTTCACGTTCGCGGTCGCTCAAGCCGTCGGTTTCGGCGTGCTTCGCATGTGCCTGCCGCGTGACAAATCCATTAGCGACTCTCTCCATGATGGTCGGGCTGATATAACGCTGCCCTTCGACCACGGTGCGGATCGCAGTAATCAATTCCGAGCGCCGGTCTGTTTTCAGCAGGTAGCCGTCCACTCCGGCGCGCAAAGCCGACTCGATCGAATTGTCGTCCCGCAGAAAAGTCAGCACCAGGACAGGCACACCGGGCCAGCGGTCATGCACGCTTTGCACCAGCTGGGAGCCTTGCACGGCGGAGGCTCCGAATTCGGCGATCACCACTTCGGGAGTGACTGGCAGGCTGAGAGTCTGTAGCGCCAGCGTCCCGCTGACAACACCCGCGACCGCAAATCCTTCCTCCAGGTTGAGCATCGCGCACAGGCCGTCGCGAAGCAGCCCCTCATCGTCGATGACCAGCACCTGGAGTTTGCGACGCATGGTCGTCATCAGCCCCCTCGATTGTCACTTTATTGTGCAAAGTTTACTGGCTGGGCGCCATCAAGCAAGCATGTCCCGCGTCGCCAGGGGCCAATCCACCTGCACCCGGGTGCCGGTGCCACTGTTTCCTCCAATAATCATACGTCCGCCGGTCATCTGTGCACGCTCGCGCAGATTACGTATTCCATGCCCTCGCCCAAATGAGCCTGACGAATTGGGTTGCGGCATTCCTATCCCATCGTCGCTTACACTCAATGTGACGCTGTTAGAACCCCTGAGCAACCCAACCGAGACGCGGCGCGCCCGTGAGTGCTTCGCGGCGTTATTCAGCAGCTCCTGTGCACAGCGGAATATGGTGGTTGATAGCCGATCGGGAATTTCGGCGTCGCCCGCGGCGATTTCCGTACGGACCTCGAACTGCGCATAGGTTTCGGCGAATTCCCTGCACAACCATCCCAACGCCGAAGCCACGCCGAGGTCATCGAGTAACGAAGGCCGCAGGTCCATGGCGATCGTTCTGATCTCAGTGATCGTCTCGCGCACCAGCCCTATGGTTCGCGACAGCAGCGGCGCGGCGTCCGCGTGTTTATTCTGGCGCTGCAACTCGGCGGCCCTCTCGAGTGAATACTTGATCGCGCTCAAGGATTGTCCCGCCGAATCATGCAGCTCACGTGCGATGCGCCGGCGCTCCTTTTCCTGAGCCTGAATCAGCTGCTGCGACAGCAACGCCAACTCGCTGCGTGACAGTCGCGCAGCCTCTTCGGCCGCCTCGCGCCGCACGACCTCGTTCTGCAACTCGTAGTTTGCGCGTTCCAACTCGGCTACCCGGGCGAGATGCATCGCTGTCATGTCCATCACCACCATGACCGCGTGCGAATCGCCCAGCCCATCACTGTCCGCGACAATGGGACGCAAGGTTACGCAGATGGCCCGTTTCAGGTGGGAGTCAAATAATTCGAACTCATTCGCAGCCGCGTTCTGACACTGCAGCCAGCCCGATCTCAGCCGGACCGCCAGCGCGCATTCGCCGCCACAGGCGGATGGATGTAGCAGGTCATGGATATCCGCGCCCACGACCTCGTTTACCCGGCCGAGTTGCCAAGCCTCGATGGCTCGGTTGACCCGTACCACCCGCCGGTCCGCATCGACGAGGCAGACGACATGGGACAACGAATCGGCCGTGCACTCCCAGTCCTGCTTGGCGCGTGCGATGGCCTCCTGCAGATCCTGCGCCTCACCGCGCATCAGTCAGTTCCAACAGCCGGTGATATATCTGAAGGACGCGCGGTACGTACTCGAGCGTTTCTCTGAAAGGAGGAATTCCGCCGTGCCGGTCCACCGCCTCGGGGCCGGCGTTGTAGGCCGCCAGCACGAGTTGCAGGTCGTTCTGGTAGCGTTCCACCAAATCACGCAGGTACCGTGAGCCGCCGCGGATGTTCTCCTCGGGGTCAAATACGTTGCTGACTCCGTACTGACGCGCCGTCGCCGGCATCAGCTGCATCAACCCGCGCGCCCCGCGCTTGGACTGTGCTCGTGGATCACCGCCGGATTCAGCCAGAATGACCGCGGTGACCAAGGCCGGCTCCAGCCGGTTGGACAGTGCGGCTCCTTTGATCAGGCGGGTATAGGCCGCAAACCCCTCGAGTGAAACACCGGACCGGCGGCCCATTTCCCGCGGTTCGGCCGGCGCGGCCAACACCAGTCGAAATCGTTTGTCGGCAGGGACATTGGAGTAATGAATTACGCCCTGGGTGTCAGTGAACGCAAAAATCCCCGTCGCCGTAGCTTCAGCCGCAGCCGCAGCCGGGGCCACGTGCGCCGTGAGCAACACTGCCGGAACCAGGACGGATAGTGAGCCAGCGGCACGCATGTGAGCGAGTATCCACATAACCCAACGATAGGCAGGTAGGTTAAGTTGGTAGCGGCGGCCCCGTGATCCGCATCTCAACCCGTATATTTGCCCAAAAAATAAGTTAAACCGGCCCGCGGTACGGATTGAATGCCGGTACGCTGATACGGCGGTAAGTCTAAAAATAAGAGTCACGACTGGACTGCCGAACACGCCGCTCTCGCGGTGCGAAGGGGATCAGCTTGGACTGTTCGAACACGAAGAGTCGACTCGTGCTGGTGGAGGACCACGCGATTCTGCGGGAAGGTCTGCGCGCTCTGTTGGAGCTCGAACCGGACCTGCGAATTGTCGGAGAAGCCGCCAACGGCCTGGACGCCGTGCCGACAATTGAAGCGGTGAGCCCGGATCTCGTCATTACCGACATCGCCCTGCCCGGACGTTCCGGCATCGAGTTGATCGGCTGCCTGCGGCAACTGCACCCCACGCTGAAGATACTCGTGCTGACAGCGCACAATTCCGAGGAATACATCCGCGCCGCGCTGAACGCAGGCGCCCATGGTTATGTACTGAAGGATGCGAGCCGCGCGGAATTGCTACAGGCCATCCGCGCAGTGCTCGGTGGACAAACCTATCTGTGCGCGTCCGTGACCGCCAAGGTCGTCACCGGGTACCTGCGGCCGAAATCCGAGAGCCTGTCGCTGTCGGCGGTGGAACTGGTGACCGAGCGCGAGCGCGAGGTGCTGACCCGCGTGGCTCTCGGCCGATCCAACAAACTGATTGCCCGCGAGCTGTCGGTCAGCGTCAAGACAGTTGAGAAGCATCGGGCCAACCTGATGCGGAAACTGACACTACATAACACTGCGGCGGTCACCCGTTTCGCGATCCGGCACGGCATGGTCAACGCCGGGGACCTCGAAGTCATAGCCGACTAGCCCCCCGGGGGTTTTCCCCCATCCCCCGGCTACCGTCTTCTGCCCAGACCCCGCTGCCTTGCGTTAGCAACCCTCCCACTGGCGGCTGATACCGCTGCAACCCGAACATGGGTCCGCAGCAGAAGAATTACAAAAAGGACCGTCATGCGTTGCCTGCCAGAAAAGGCGGCCTGCGCAGCCCGCAACAGGGGATTCACCCTGCTGGAGCTGCTGGTCGTCATGGTGATCATCGGCCTGCTGGCCGGATTTGTGGCGCCGCGCTATTTCTCGCAGGTCGGCAAGTCGCGTATCAAGGCTGCCAGCGCCCAGATCGACGCCCTGGACAAGGCGCTCGAACAGTTTCGTATCGATGTAGGCCGTTTGCCCACCAGCGAGGAAGGACTCGCCGCACTCAACGCAGCGCCACCGGGCATGAGCAACTGGGAGGGACCGTATCTGAAGAAGGCCGTCCCTGCGGATCCCTGGGGACATCCGTACGTGTACGCACAACCCGGCACCCACCAGAACGACTTCGATCTGCAATCCTACGGACGCGACGGCCAGGCGGGCGGCGGCGGCGAGGATGCGGACCTCGTGAATTGGTGAGGCCGCCATGGAATTCCGCATCAAGGCACTCGACGGCAGTTTTGGCGTGAGCTCGCATGTTCTGAGCGCCGTCGACGAGTCGGATGCGCGCCGGCAACTCGAGTTGCGCGACCTGAAGATCATCTCGCTGACGCCGTTGCGGCGGACACAACTGTTCAGCCGTCCCGCACAACTGCAACTGGCGGTCTTCAGCCAGCAACTCGTCTCCCTGCTGGATGCCGGCCTGTCGCTGGTTGAATCGCTCGAGGCCCTGGCGGAGCGCGAATCGAGCGCCGCGGCTCAGCAGATACTGCAACGGATTCTCGCCCGGCTGTATGAGGGACAGACGTTGGCCAACGCGCTGGCCGAGCAACCGTCGACATTTCCCCCATTGTATGTGGCATCCGTACGCGCCAGCGAGCGAACGGGCGCCCTGCGCGAATCACTTGCAAGATATATCGCGTACGCCCAGCAGGCGGACGCGCTGCGTAAAACTCTCGTCAACGCCTGTATCTATCCTGCCGTATTGCTGGGCGTCGGATTGCTGGTGACCTTGTTTCTGCTGGGCTATGTAGTCCCGCGATTCAGCGCAATTTATGAAGACGTAGGCACAGATCTCCCGGCGGCATCGCGCGTACTGCTGCAATGGGGCCAACTAATTGACGCACACGGCGGACTCATGGCCGCCGCACTCGCGGCGTTTCTGACGGCTATTGCTTACACCTTCAGTCGCCCGGCAACACGCGCAAGGCTCGGCAAGTGGGTTACGAGGATCCCGGCTGTGGGACGTCAGCTCCATCTCTACCAGTTGGCACGTCTATACCGCACGACTGGAATGCTCATCCGCGGAGGCATGCCGGCAGTAGCTGCGCTGGATATGTCATCCGGCCTGCTGAGAACCGAATCCCGCACGGCGTTCGCAGCCGCAACACTGGCGGTTCGCGAAGGACAATCGCTCGCACAGGCAATGGAATCAAACGGTCTGACTACTGCGGTCGCCGCGCGAATGCTGCGGGTAGGAGAACGCAGCGGCAACATGGGAGAAATGATGGAGCGGATTGCCGACTTCTGCGATGAGGAGCTGGCACGGTGGGTGGCCGTAGCAACCCGGCTGATCGAGCCGCTCCTGATGACGGTCATCGGCCTCATCATCGGTGTCATTGTCGTGTTGATGTACTTCCCCATCTTTCAACTCGCCGGCAGCATCCGATGAACGCAGCCGTTGTCGACATTTCCGTGGCCGCCGCCAACAGTGAGCCCGCCGCGGTCGAATCGCGGCCCGAGGCCCTGGATGACGCCGTGATCGCGCGCGTGCTGGCTGAAGCACAGGCCTCGGGCGGATCGGCACGCGAAATCCTCTCTCAGCAATCCGGCCTCCAGGGCGTGCCGTACGCGCGAGCCCTTGCCCTGGCCTTCGACTATCGGTTCCTGTCCGAAACCGAACTCGAGAGCCTGGAGCCTGACTTCGGCGTCCTGCCGCCGGCCGAGGCAACGCGCAGGAGCTGCCTGGTGGTGCACGAGGGGAACCGGCTGCTCGCCGTCTTCTGCGATCCCTTCGACACTGATCTTCGGCCCTGGCTGGAATTCCGGGTTGACGCGCCGCTCGAGTGGGCCCTCACCGCGCGCGAAGTGCTGGCGGACCTGACCTTTCGCCACGCGGAAAGCCTTCGGGCCATCGATACCGTCCTGCCGGCCGCACAACGCGGCCCGAAGGTCGCAAAGGACATCGACACCCTCTCATATGTCTCCATCAGCGAAGACTCGAGTCCCGTGGTCAGGCTCGTGCATTCCACGGTCTATGACGCGCTGCGGGCCGGCGCAAGCGACATCCATCTCGAGTCGACGGCAGCCGGCCTCGTGGTTCGGTATCGGGTCGACGGCGTTCTGGCCAACATTGCCGCCATTGCCGGTGTCGAGCTGTCCGAGCAGGTCATTTCCCGAATCAAGGTCATGTCGGAGCTCGATATCGCCGAGCGCCGCGTGCCCCAGGACGGCCGGTTCAAGATCGCATTCGAAGCGCGTCCCATCGATTTCCGGGTATCGATCATTCCCAGCATCTTCGGCGAGGACGCGGTGCTGCGCGTGCTGGACAAGAAAGCGCTGAGCGAACAGATGAGCGGGCTGCGGCTCGACGTGTTGGGTTTTGAGCCCGACATCGTGGCCAGGCTGCGCAACCTGAGCTCACTGCCCTACGGCATGCTGCTGGTCACCGGCCCCACGGGAAGCGGCAAGACCACCACACTGTACGGCGCCATTTCGGAGACGCAGACCGGGCGCGACAAGATCGTCACCATCGAGGATCCCGTCGAGTACCAACTGTCGGGGGTGTTGCAGATACCGGTCAACGAGAAGAAAGGACTCACCTTCGCGCGCGGCTTGCGCTCGATTCTGCGTCACGACCCCGACAAGATCATGGTCGGTGAGATCCGCGATCCGGAAACGGCGCAGATCGCAATTCAATCGGCACTCACCGGGCACCTGGTTTTCACGACGGTGCACGCCAACAACGTGTTCGACGTGGTGAGCCGATTCCTCCACATGGGAGTCGACACCTACAGCTTCGTTTCCGCTCTTTCGGGTGTGCTCGCGCAGCGGCTCATCCGGGTCATCTGCGTACAGTGTTGCCAGACGTATCTGCCACCCAGGGACCTGATCGAACTATCGGGGCTCTCCGAAGTGGAGTCCGCCGGCTTCCGGTTCCGGCGGGGCCAGGGATGCAAGCATTGCCGCGGAACCGGCTACCGGGGCCGTAAAGCTGTCGGCGAGCTGCTCGTCATGAACGATGACTTGCGCGAAGCCATCATCAACCGCACGCCGATCAGGCAACTCAAGGAGCTTGCTCATGAGTCCGGCGTGCGGCTGCTGCGCACGTCTGCGCTCGAGCTCGTCCGCCAGGGTCAGACCACTCTCGAGGAGGTCAATCGTGTCACTGTTATGGCGTGACGAAATCGGGATCCACCTTTCCCCGAGCCGCATCCTGTTGGTCCGAGTCGAGCGCGGACTCAAACCCCGGATCGCCGAACAGCATGAACACGCGATCGTCTGTGGCGACTGGAACGATTGGACGGCCCCCCTGGGAGTGCTCGCCCAGTTGTTGGAGCGGCCGCAGTGGCGCGGAACCGGTACGCGAATAGTGCTCTGCGATTGCTGGGTGCGCTATGCACTCGTGCCATGGGTCGCGCAATTGAGCTCCGCCGAAGAACAGTTGAGTCACGCACGACAGGTCCTGATACGGCTCTACGGCAGCGCCGTGAGCGAATGGGAAATCAGGCTATCGCAGGCGCCGCCCGGACAGGCGCGAGTGGCGTGCGCCATGCCCGGCGCCTTGCTGAACTCGCTTCGTGACATCCGTACGCGGCACAAACTGAAACTGACATCACTGCAGCCGCAGTTGCTCGCCGCCTATGACAATTGGCGTCACCGCCTGCCGACCGCTGGCGCATGGTTTGTGACCATCGGAGAAGGGACGATGGCAGCCGCACGGCTGGGTTTGGATACGTGGGATCGGGTTCACAGCGTGCGTATCGGAAGCGATTGGACGCGCGACCTCAATCGGCTGCAGACATTCGGACGGCTGGCGAGCACCCGCCCGGATGAGGGCCATGTCTACGTTGACGCGCCCGCCGCGTGGCGCAAAGAGGCGGGACCGGCTGCGAAGGCCATTCACTGGCTGGAGGATGATTCAGGCCCGAAAGGCACATTGCAGCAGTTGGGGCGCATGCGCAGGTTGGCTGCATGAGCGCGCCGGTCGTGAGTCTGGATTTCGCGGCGCAACGGCTGCGCCCGACATTGGCAGCAAGCGCGTTGCTCGTGTTGGGTGTGATTGCCCTGGTCGGTACGGGATTCGAATACTACTCCTTGAACACTCAGCGGGCCGGGCTGGAGCTGAAACTCGCCGCATCGCTCAGGCAGTCCCGGCCAGACCCGGCCAACGAAGCGCACACGGCGCGCGCGAATGCGGCGGCCGCGGACATCGCCACCGAGCTGGGCACACCGTGGACGGCCATGCTCCTGGATCTGGAGCTGGCGGCTCGCGACTCCCAGGGCCGGGTTGCCGTGCTGTCTGTCGAACCGGATCACGAAAAGCACCGGGTTCGAGTCAGTGGCGAGTCGCGTGACATGACGGAAGTTCTGGCTTATCTCACTCGATTGCAGAGTGGCGTCACGTTGCAGTTTCCCATGCTGGACAGTCACGAAATCGTGGCGGACGACAAAGAGCACCCGGTGCGGTTCACGCTTACCGCGGATTGGCGGGCAACCCCGTGATCCGAGTAACCGAAGTTGCTTCCGCTCCAACAGCCGTAATACCGAAAGGGTCAACCGCGTTACGACAACTGCGCAAAGCCGCCACCGGATTGGTTCCCCACGCGCAATATCAGTTGAGCCGCCTGGGCCCGGCTGGAGTCACGGGCGCGGCAGCAACACTGGCGGCCGTCATTCTTGGAAGCGTCGCGCTGCTGTCATTGCGGGCCGCCAACCAGGATCTCAACGCCGAGATCAGTCGGACGCAACACCGGCCCCGAGCGACGGTCACGCCCGAACAGGGATTGATCAGGGTGGTAGCGCAATTGCCGACTCGAGCGGCCATGCCGGCAATTCTCAGCCAGGTACTCCAACAGGCGGACGCAGCAGGCGTCGAGCTCGCGAAGGGCCAATACACCTACAACGTGGCGTCCGCCGGCGGAGTCGCGCGCTACGAGCTGGACTTCCCGGTAAAGGCGCAATATCCCGGCGTGCGCGACTTCATCAACCGGACCCTGACAAACATCCCGTCCGCCGGCCTGTACAAGCTCAGCATCGAGCGCAAAGCGATCGGTGACACCCAGGTCAACGCCGATGTGCGCTTCGTGATCTTCATCAGGGATCGGCAGCAATGAAGGCCGCGCTACGAACCAAAGTCCTGAGCGGCGCTGCGCTGGCGATCGCAGGTTATGTCGTTTTTGGACCTGGAGACGCGCAGACCGTCGAAGTTGCCAAAAGCACCGACCAGGCAACCGGCCCGCGCGCAACCCATTCACAGCAGACCCACAGTCTGAGGCGCGACCCCGCGCAGATTCTGTATTTTCTGAGCCACCGGGTGGCGGATGGCGAATCGTCGCAATCGCTATTTGCGGTTCATACCTGGTACACGCCGCCAACACCACCACCGCCTCCTCCACCGGCACCGGCATTGACAGCGGCGCAGGAAGCTGCCGTCCGGGCGCCAGTGGCACCACCCCTTCCCTACGCATTCATGGGTAGCTACGTCGCGGCCGGCGGCAATCCGGTGTTTTTCCTCACGCACGGGGACCGCGTCTACAACGTAAAAGTCGGCGATACGCTCGATGACACCTACAGTGTCGACTCTGTGACCAACGGGCAGCTCGTGATGACCTACAAGCCCCTGAAAATACAACAACAACTCACGGTCGGGAGCACTCAGTGACCACTCCAACGCGCTGGCTTGCCAGTGCTTTTGCCGCCGGGATCGTGCTGGCCGGTTGTGCGGCCGACCGGCTCCACCGCCAGGGACTGTCCGACGTGGAGCGCGGCGAATACGAGTCCGGGGTCGCCAGGCTCAGCGAAGCTGTGCGCAGCGCTCCGCACAACATGAGTTTCCGGCTCGACCTGGCCGCGAAGCGCGAGTCCGCCGTACAACAGCTCGTCGCGCAAGCGGACTCGGCCCGTGGCGCCGGCAAGCTCGAGACGGCTGCACAGATCTACAGGCGGGTATTGACTCTCGACCCCGCAAATGACCGCGCCCGACATGGGCTCGACGGACTCGACGCCGATGCGCACCACGCCGCCGCGGTAGCCGCGGCACGTAAGGACTTCGAGCGGAAAGACTATGACGGCGCCGAGACCAGGCTTCGCGCCGTTCTGGGCGAGGATCCAGGTTATACCGCGGCGCAGGAGCTGGCGGCCGCCATCACCATCGCGCGCGGTCCCACCACCGCGGCGCCCAGGCTGCAGACTCGTGACAACCGCAAGGTCACGCTGCAGTTCAGGGATGCTCCCACCAAGATGGTGTTCGAAGTGCTGTCCCGTGAAACCGGCATCAACTTCATTCTGGATAAAGACATCAAAAGCGACGGCAAAACCACGATCTTCGTCCAGGACGTACCCGTCGAAGAAGCCATCGACCTGGTGCTCGACCAGAATTCGCTTGCGCGGCAAGTGCTCGCTTCGAACATGGTGATGATCTATCCGAACAACAGCACGAAACAGAAGGAATACGAGCAGCAGATCGTCCGCACGTTCTACCTGACAAACGCTGAGCCGAAGGACGTCGAGGCGATGCTGAAGGCGGTGCTGGGCACACGCAACATGTTCATCGACGATCGCACGGGATCCGTGATCCTGCGCGACACACCGGATGCGGTACGGATGGCGGAGAAACTGGTGGCCTCGGTAGACGTGCCGGAGCCGGAGGTCATGCTCGAGGTCGAAGTGCTGGAGATATCCTCGAGCCGCCTGCACGACCTGGGGATTCAATACCCCTCGAGCGCCACACTCTCCGCAACCGCGCTGGGAACCGGCGGTGCATCAGGATTGGTGCTGTCCGACCTGTCGCACCAGAGCTCCAACACGATCACCATCACCCCGCTCAGCATCACTCTGAACGCGATGAAGCAGGCCGGGCTCACTAACACGCTGGCAAGCCCCCGCATCCGCGCCCGCAACAAGGAGAAGGCCAAGATCCTCATCGGCAGCCGCCTGCCGGTAATCACCAACAGCGTTACTCCTACCGCCGGGGGCACGCCGGTGGTGACGGGCAACGTGCAGTACCTCGATGTGGGCCTGACACTGGAGGTGCAGCCCACCGTTCATCTCGACAGCGACGTCGCCATCAAGGTCAATCTCGAGGTGAGCTCGCTGTTGAAACAGATCCAGACTGCCTCGGGTACGGTGGCCTACGAGATCGGCACGCGCAACGCGACCACGTTGCTGCGATTGAAGGATGGTGAGACCCAGATCCTGGCGGGGCTCATTCAGGATTCGGACACCCGCACCGCGAACACGATTCCGGGGCTGGGAGATATCCCGGTACTGGGACACTTGTTTGGGACGCATCACGCGGATCGCCAGAAAGATGAGATCGTACTGTCGATCACACCTCGCATCATCCGAATGCAGCCGCGAGCCGCCAGCGATATGACCGAGTTCTGGTATGGCAGCGAGTCGCGGACGCGCACACGGCCTTATAGTTCGGATTCGCTTGCGGCGGCGGGGGCCCCGACCTCTGCGGCTCCTGGGGTGCCTACAGCGACTGTTGGGCCTGCCGCGACGGCTGCTCCTGTTGCCCCTGCCGCCGCCTCGAGCCCGCCAGCAGCGCCTGCGCCCCTGCCGGCGAACGGGGCACCACAGCCGGTCAGCCCATCGCTACCTGCCAGCAGCGTTTCGGCACCGCTCAGCGGGCCTCCAGATGCAGCCGACAGCGGCATCACCCGGGCAGCCCCGCTTCCTGCATCACTTCCAGCCCCATTCCCTACGCCAAGTCAGACTGGGTTGCCTGTAACTTCAATGCCGGACACCCACTCGACCATGAGTCTGGATGGGCCTGCGACTGCGAAGGTGGGCGATGAGTTCCAGGTTGTCGTGCAACTCTCGACACCCGCCGCGATCACGCGCCTGCGGTCACAGCTGCGCTACGAACCCACCGCCCTGCAACTCGTGAGCGCCACCACAGGCGACGTCGTACCCACCACCGCTGGCGGCCCTTCCGTCGACATGAAAAGCGGCGGAGCCCAGTTGGATGTGGTCGCCAGTCCGGATGCACCGGTGCAAGGTTCGGGTTCATTGATGGTGCTGCGTTTCAAGGCCCTCGCACCTCGCAAAGCCACCAACGTAGCGGCGCTGCTGAACGTGCTCGGCGGCTCAGGCGCCGCGGTGGGTACGAGTGCCGCCCAACCGCTGAAAATCGCCATCGAACAGTGACATCATGCGATCGCGCGGCTTCACCCTGATCGAGTTGGTAGTCACATTGGCGATTCTCGGACTGCTCGCAGCGTCCGCAATGCCATTGGCGCAACTCGTCTCGCAACGCGAAAAGGAATCGGAATTGCGTGCCGCGCTTCGCGAGGTCCGCGACGCGATCGACGCCTATCACACAGCGGCCTCGAGCGGTCACATCAAGATGCAGATCGGCGAATCGGGGTACCCGCCGGATCTCAAATCGCTCTACGCCGGGGTGGAAGACACCGCCAGCGAGAAGAAGGTCCAACTCTACTTCCTGCGGCGGATTCCTCGTGATCCCTTCTTCCCCGACTCCAACGTTGCAGCCGAGGAATCCTGGGGGCTGCGCAGCTACGCAAGCGCGCCCGAGGATCCGCAACCTGGCGACGATGTATTCGACATCTACTCTCTCGCCACCGGCAAGGGATTGAACGGCATTTCCTATCATGACTGGTAACCGGCATCGTGGCTTTACGCTGATCGAGTTGCTGGTGGTGATGCTCATCATCGGCGCGCTGCTTTCCATTGCAGTACCGCGCTACTTCAAGACCCTGGAGCACGCTCGCGAGACCGTGCTCAAACAGGATCTCGCCATCCTTCGCGAAGCCATAGACAAACATTACGCCGATCTGGGTCAGTATCCCGACAGCCTTGGCGCGCTGGTGGACAAACGTTATGTCCGCTCAGTCCCGGTAGATCCCTTCAGCAAGGTTTCGGATAGTTGGACACTCGTGCAGTCGGACGACCCGGACCACGAAGGTATTCGTGACCTGCACAGCGGGGCTGGCGACGTCGGTGTTGATGGAACGTCGGTCGCAAGCTGGTAAACCCGCAGTGAAATCCCCTGCCTCCCAGCGCGGGTTTACTTATCTCGGCCTGCTGATGGCCGTGACAGTGATGGGATTGATGCTGACTGTCGTCGGCCGTGTATGGAGCACGGTGGAGCGACGTGAGCGGGAAACCCAACTTCTGTTCGCCGGACACCAGTATCGAAGCGCGATCGCGGCCTATTTTGCGCATCGGCACCAGTATCCGGGCAGCTTGCAGGACTTGCTTGGCGATGCCGACTCAGCACCTGCGCAACGCTACCTGCGGCGGTTGTATCCAGACCCCGTGAGCGGCTCCCCCGAATGGCAGCTGATCGCCGCACCGGCAGGCGGAATCATGGGAGTCGCCAGCACTTCCAACCGGGAACCTATGAAAAAAGCGAATTTTTCCGTCCCCGACGCGTCATTTGCCGACTCGGATTGCTACTGCGGCTGGAAGTTTGTGTACGAGCCCCGCTACATCCGCAGGCAGGTCCAGGCCAAGTAGGGTTTCTGTGTACCTGCCCATGGGGTGTCAGAGTGCTAACTCTTAAGGCAATCCCCGAAGTGCAGTTCAGCTTGGCAATGGCTAACTTCTGTCACAAATAACACAACACCTTTTTACGACGGCGGGGAGGTCTCATGCTCAGCAGGCACGTACTGGGCCGCGCAGCCGCGGCACTAACGCATCCGCGCGGATTGACGACGGTATGCCTTTGCCTCGCCAGCCTGCCAGCGGCGGCGCAGTCATTCAGGGTGCAATGTCCGTCATCGACGACGCTGCACGCTACCGACACGTCACCTGCGTACACGGGGCCGAAGAACAAAAACGCGACGCTCACTCGCGCAGACGGCAGCCATACGCCCCTCGTCTACATTGACAACGGCGGCGGCATAAAGTGCCAGCAAATATCGGGTGGCGACGGCTTCGCCACCATGGGCGACGGCACTCCCACCTACCTGTTCGGCTTTGGTCCGCTGTCCGGACTGGCAGACCAGGTCAGCGGCCTGCCTGGCACCGAACCCGCACATGTATTCAATCAGTCCAACCTCGCGAGCGGCGGCTCAGTCATTGACGCCATCGCGATCGGAGCGCCCAGCCCGACGGGCTACACGTTCAATGGCGCCGTGGGGCTCACGCCCGATCCGGAGGTTGGCGGCATCGATGGTCACGTCGATCCGCGCCTCGTGATGGACGTCGGCGTCATGAACGCGAATATGCCGGCTCCGTTGATGGCCATTGATGAGGACGACGAATTCTTTCTGACCCTGACCAACGTGGGACAGGTCATGCGTCCCGACCTGTTCGAGCAGCACACCGTACACTTTCACGGCTACCCCAACGCATCCTCGTTCTACGACGGCGTACCCGATGCCTCGATTGCAATCAACATCGGCGGCAGCTTCAGCTACTACTACCTGGCACCGGACGCGGGAACCTATTTCTGGCATTGCCATATCTCACCGCCAGAACATCTGCAGATGGGCATGGTCGGTCAGCTGTACGTGCGCCCACGGCAGAACCGCGTTCCCATCGGCACCAACCTCTACACCTCGCTGCAGTTGCAGCAGAACGATCCGCGCACCAAATGCGGCACCGATGTTCTGTGCTCCTCGCCACTTCCGGCGTCGAACACGGGCGTCACACAGGTCAATGACCCGCGCACCAACAAACCACAGATGTACGTCTATAACGACGGTGACGGCTCGACCGCCTATGACGTCGAATATCCAATTCAGATCCACGGCTTCGATCCGGACTTCCACTTCGTCGGAATGACCTTCAATCCAGAGTCGTTCGCCGATACGAAAGATAAATACTTCCTGCTGAATGGCCGCAGCTACCCGGACACGGTGCAGCCGGGCGCAATGACGACGCAGTCGACCGACGGCACGATGCACAGCTCGCAGCCGCTACCGACGATCATCAATATCCCGGTTGACGGCAAGGCGCTGTTGCGCATCTCCGACCTGGACGTAACCGAATATCAGACGCTGGCATCACTCGGCATCCCCATGCACGTGGTCGGCGTCAATGCCCGGCTTTTGCGCGACCTGGCCGGAAACGACATGACGTACAAAACAAACTCAATCACGCTGGCCGGCGGAGAATCACTCGACGTGATTCTGGATGCGACGGGTTACGCGGCGGGTCAGAAGTTCTATCTCTACACGCCTAACCTCGATCACTTGTCCAACGATGCGGAGAACTTCGGCGGCCTGATGACGGAAATCAACATCTGTCCAGCCGATCATCCCAAGGTTGATTCGAACACCAAAGCCTGTTCGACCTAGGAGAGCTGCCATGCGCGCCACCACAGTCAAAACCCGGTCCAACGATTGGGCCCGGCCGCTCCTGCTCGGCATGGCGATCGCCGTGGCCGTGCTGCTTGCACCGGCCGTCCGGGCCGCGGCACCGGGGATAACCGGCACCACCTTCAACTTCGACGCCAAGGCGGCATACACCACCCAGCCCGACGGCGCGAGCATTTATTCCTGGGGTTATGGCTGCAGCGCCGCACCCAGCGGCTTCGCGCCTGCCGGCGTGGCCGGCGCCAATTGCCCGGATATGCAGCTGCCAGGGCCGACGCTCATCGTCAACGAGGGCGCCACAATCACGGTGACATTGACAAACAACCTGCCGGCCGCGGCCGGCAACACCTCGATACTCTTTCCCGGCTTCGATGTTACGGCATCCGGCGCCGACGCCGTGGACGGGCTGCTGACCAAGGAAGCTTCCAACGGCAAGTCGGTTACCTACACCTTCAAAGCCACCAGTGTCGGCACGCATGCCTATTTCAGCGGAACGCAAGCGGATCTGCAGGTCGAGATGGGGCTGTTCGGCGCGATCATCGTGCTGCCGAACCTGTCCAGCGCGGTCACTACCGCCTGCACCAACACCAGCAATGACCATGCGCGCGCTCACGATTTCGGCATGGGCGTGGAGCCGGACTTCCGCCTCGCGGCGGCTGCCTACAATCACAGCGCGACCTGCTACGACCGCGAATACCTCTTCCAGCTTTCCGAGATCGATCCGAAGATCCACCGCGCTGCGGCAGAAATCGCCGACTGCATGCCCGCCAACAACGGCGGCAAGAGCTGCCCGACCGATATGAGGTCGGTGATCACCGAGCTCTATCACCCCGCATACTTTCTGGTCAACGGACGCTCCATGCCGGACGACATGGATCCGAACTACGCCAGCCAGTACGCGCACCAGCCGTATAACGGCAACCCGCACATGCATCCGGGCGAGATGGTTCTGCTGCGCGTGATCGGGCAAGGCCGCTGGCAACATCCTCTGCACGAGCACGGCAATCATGTCCGCCTGCTCGCCCGCGACGGCAATCTGCTGCTCGCACCAAACATAATCAGCGGCGAAGCGCAGGCGCGGCTGGCCGGACCGCTGCTGTTCACGACCACCAGCACGCCGGGACAGGCAATGGACGGCCTCTTCTACTGGACCGGCAAGGGCCTCAACTGGGACGTATTCGGTCACGGTTACGCCACTGACACGAGCGCCTGCGTTCCGGACGCCAACGGTTACTACACCAGCGATCCAACGGCGCAGAACTATTACGAGTGGTGCGCCGATCACAAAAAACCACTCGAGAGCAAACCCTTCGGCAACGTCGGCAGTGGCGGCCCAATGACGCTGCCCGATCCCAACATCGTCGCAAACGGTGCCTGGTACGGAGGCAGTCCTTATCTGGGCGGCGAGGCTACGACACGCGCCGTCGGTTCCACCCCCATTCCCCCCTCGGGGACTGTAGGCAACAGCCCCACGGACGAGGCGGGCTTCGCCTTCATGTGGCACTCGCACAATGAGCGTGAGATCACGACCAACAACATCTTTCCCGGCGGAATGATGATGATGATGCTCGTCGACCCGCGTGCCTTCCTGATCGACGAAGCGAAATAGGCAGGAGAACAATAATGAGAGCCAGTCATTTCGCGGCACTGCTGCGCAAATCGGGACTCGCCGCGGCGCTCCTGGTGGGAGGCACGACCGCCTTCGCGCAAAGCACCGCGACGATTTCGCTGACAGCGGCTCCCGCAAGCGCGGTGTTGCCGGATGGACAGCAGATGCCGATGTGGGGCTACCTCTGCGGTAGCGGCGATTTCGCACCGACGGGGGGTGCCAGCTGCGCCGCGCTGAATCCCGGGACCGGCTCCAACTGGTCACCGATCCTGGTCAAGGTGCCCTACGATGCCGCGGGGACCACCCTGCAGATCACCCTGACCAACAACCTGTCGTTTCCGACCGGAGGCGCGCCGGCACGCAACTCGGTGCCGACCTCACTCGTCATCGTTGGTCAGCTCGGTGGCGGCTTAGGTGCCTCCCCGGTAACCACCGACAGCCCGACACACGAGCCCAGGGGTGTTACCTGGCCCGCCGCGGGTCCGGCCATCGTGTCGAGTTGCGCTCCCGGCGGTGATCCCGCAGGTAACGGAACCTTCTGTCCGCCGGGGCAACCGAAGCGCGTGCAGTCGTTTGCAACCGAAGTCACCGCCGGCACACCGGCCGTGCTCACCTGGAGCAACCTGAAACCCGGCACCTACCTGATCGAATCGGGCACGCATCCGTCCATCCAAGGCCCCATGGGCCTGTATGGCATGCTCGTCGTGACGACGCCGGCAACCGATACAACGCCCGCACAGGCATACCCGGGCGTCAGCTCCGATGCCGAAGCCGCTTTGCTGTTCAGCGAGATCGACCCGCTGCAGAACCAGGCAGTAGCCATCGCGGTGAGCACGGCCGGCTTTCAGGAAACGAATGTCTGGAGTGGTCAGAACGGCAAATGCGGCGATCCAGCGGCACCGGTTGGAGTGCTCAACACCTGCTATCCGCCGGCAGTGAACTACGATCCACGCTATTACCTGATCAACGGGATTTCATTCGATCGGAGCAACCCGACTGCCTCCACCCAGGCAATCCTATCGCCCCCCGCATCCGATCCGCCCGGTACAGCTCTCCCCGTTGCAGTCGGCACCGGCCGGGTTCTGCTGCGCCTCGTCAACGCCGGCCTGCGGATGCACGTGCCGGCTGTCGTTGGTCGCAATCTCACTCTGTACGCCGAAGATGGCAATCTTCTGCCAGGTGTGCCCAAGGTGCAGAGCGATGTCTTCCTGGCCGCAGGAAAGACCTATGACGTGTCCATCCAGCCTGCCGCAACCGCAGGCAACTACAACCCTGCGACATACGCGGTGTACGACCGCCAGTTGAGCCTGTCGACCAACAATCAGCGTGACGGCGGCATGCTGGCTTACCTGAATATCGCCGGCGCCACCACTGGCGCGGGAACCTCGTCGGCCGCCACGAGCATCGCGGCTAATGCAGATCACTACTTCCTCGTAGCCGGCAACTCGCTCACGGTTTCCGATCCCGCCAGGGGATTGATAGCAAACGACGTCGGAGTCTACGGCGTGTCGCTGCTCGCTCCGCCCGCCGGCGGCGCAGTCACCGTCAATGCGGATGGCACTTTTAGCTACACGCCCAACTCCGGGACAGTTTCAGACTCGTTTACCTATTGCGCCAATGTCCCCGTAACTCCCGGCGCGCCACCGACTTGTGCGGGTAAGAGCGCTACCGTCACGCTGGCGCAGTGTACGGGCTCCTGCCTGGGCGGCGCTCCGCATGCTCACGCCGACGCATACCTCAGCAACATCGCCACGCGATTGCAGATCGGGTCACCGGGTGTGCTGCAGAATGATACGGATCCCAGCGGCCTGCCCCTGTCGGCCGACCCGCTCAGTGTCGCCAATGTGAGCGCGGGATTGAACATCACCTTGAGCAAAGATGGCTCCTTCATTGCCACGGCAAACGGCGGTGGCAGCTTCTCTTTCACCTATACAGCCAGGAACTCACAGGGAACAGCCAGTACTGCCGCGACGGTCGGCCTGACTTTCCAGTCGGCGAGCAACCTGGGCATCAAGGTGGTCGATGGCAGGAATCCGAGCGCCGAGATCAAGGACTACCGCTGGATCATCGAAGAGGACCGCACCTTCCACGTCGATCCGAAATGCCAGATCAACTCGACGGATCCGGCGTTGCGGCCCTCCTCCTGTCCGCCGCTGCCGGTCGAGAGTCTCGGCTACAACTTCCACACGTCGTACATGACGGTTGTCGCGACGGGTTGCGTCGGCGCTGTGTCCTGCGAACGGGGTCAATCCCAGCTCGGTACGACACCCGTCGCTTGCGACGTGGGCAACGGGCAGTGTCGAACCGACACAGATCAGAAAGTCCCGGTCACACCCGACCAGGTCCACCTCGACCCCAACAAACGGTATTACATTTCGGTCCTGCCGGGTGACGGAGTCAACCCCGTCATCAGCGGTGCCGGCGGCTCGCCCGATGGCGTGCGCCAGTTCAACATTTCCCAGGATTGCGGTCCGTACGACCCGACGAATGTAAGTTGGATTCCGGGAGGGCCCGATGGCGGCTACCCCGACGGCGTGTTTGGTTGTGGCCACATGATGGGTGGCGCGCAGATCTCCACTGCCCAGGTCACCGCAGGTGCCAACGCCAACGTGCGGATCGTCCTGCAGGAGACACCGGCACCGACCGCGAAAGTGACGGCCTTCGTCTTCCAGGACGACAACCCGCTGAACGGTGAGAACGACGCCGGCGGTGGTGTGGATGTCATTGCGCCGAATGAGCCGGGACTGGGCGGTTTCGAGATCAAGTTGTTCGACCAGGCCGGCGGCCTGGGAGATGCGACCGGGCAGATCACCTACGACATGTTCGGCCAGCCGGTCTCCAATTCCCTGGCCGGGAAGAAGGACCCGGTCTCGGGCCTCGATTCCTGTCCGATCAGCAAACGCACCGACGGCCTGGTCGGGATGGTCCCCACCTGCCCGACCTTCGAGTCCGACGGCAGAACGCTGTCTCCGCTCGCCGGCCAGGTGGTGATTGCGAACCTGTATCCCGGTCTCTACGAGATCCAGGCATACCCGGCGGCCGACCGCATCGCGCGCGGCGAGGAGTGGCTGCAGACCAACACCCTGGATGGCGGCAAGCCGCACGAGCTGTTCGTCAAGAACGACGAGCCGGCCTATTTCCAGGAGTTCGGTCCCGGCAACTTCCACGTCACCATCGGTTTCGCCAACCCGAAGATCATTAATGAGCGCCGCACCAACTCCAGGCACAACGGAATGTGCGATCCGACGCCCAGTGGCGGAGGCGGTGTGACCTGCACGGCGTCTCTGACCGGCCATGTCGCGAAC
Organism: Gammaproteobacteria bacterium; assembly: GCA_034668025.1. Classification (GTDB taxonomy): domain Bacteria; phylum Pseudomonadota; class Gammaproteobacteria; order Steroidobacterales; family Steroidobacteraceae; genus 13-2-20CM-66-19. Next base: position 58,344 of record JAXDQF010000068.1, read on the forward strand.
GCGCACATGAGCCGTACTCCGGACCAGCGCATATTCAGCAGCGGCAGCTACGACCATTACAGCTTCACGCAGTGTTACATAGGCCTCGGCGCGCCGGACCAGCCTGACTTTGCGTTCACGAAGTGCAATGCAGACGGCTCGTTCACGTTCAACAACATCCCGACCGGTGATTTCAAGATCACGGTCTTCGACCAGTGGAACGACATTATGCTCGATGGCCTGGTGCTGCCGGTCAAGGTAGTCGCCGGCAACAACACGGCCGACTTTCCGGTCACTCAGTGGCGCACCAATCTCTACACGCGCACCTATCTGGATACGAACGGCGATGGCGTCTCACAGGGCAATGAAGCAGGCCTGCCGCTCGTGGCTACCAATATCCGCTATCGCGATGGCAGCTTCGGATTCTTCAACAACACCGACCTGAACGGCTTCGCAGGCTTCAACGAAGTCTTCCCGTTCATGAACTGGCTCGTGCTGGAAGCCGACACGACCCGCTTCAAAGTCACCGGCGTACATACCGTGAATGACACGGGTGGCCAGGTGGACGGCAATGGCGGAGGCAGCTCGAATATCGCCAATAACGTCGCCAACACTGTCGAGCTCAACTCGCTACCGATCAATCTGCGCGTACCGGGCGCGGTCTACTGCACCAGCGGTGATTGCGACGGCGCCTCCATTGGCTCGGGCCCCTACTACACTCACAATCGCAGCGACTCCGGACCGACGACAGGCCTGACCAGCGGCCGGATCGATCCGCCCGGCACCACGACCGAGGCCTGGCAGGGGCTGCTCGGACAGAATGATTTCGTCGAATTCGGCGTGAAGCCCTTCATGGCAGGAGAGAACGGCGGCATCAAGGGTCACGTAATCTACGCCTCGACCCGACCGTTCGATGATCCCGCGTTGCTGCTGCAGTTGAGCTGGGAGCCCGGGGTACCCCATGTGCAGATCAACCTCTACCAGAAAGGTACGGCCGCCGACGGCACCACCACACTGAAGCTGGTCGACACCACGACGAGCAGCAGTTGGGACGATTTCTCGCAGGGATTCCGCACGGATGGCGTTCCAAACATGAACTGCCCCGGCCAGGACCCGACCAGCCCGTTTTTTGCAACCTTGAAAAACAGCAGCCAGTGGCTCGACCCCGGCAACCCGAAGAAGGCGTTGCCCAACAACTCGCAATTCAAGTGCTACGACGGCTGGTCGATGCTGAACCAGGTGCAGCCTGCGCCCTACGACGGCATGTACAAGTTCCCGAGCGTCACTGCGGTCGACCCCGTGTCGGGACGTCCGGCGGGCACTAATTGTTCCATCTGCAACACCACGCGGAATCCTGACGACGGCAATCCAATGCTGCCGCCCGGCAAGTACGTCGTCGAAGTAATCGTGCCGCCTGGCTTCGAGCTCGTGAAGGAAGAGGACAAGAATATCTTCCTGGGCGACACGTACATTGCCCCCGTCACGCAGCAGTTCGCAGGCTTCGGCAACGTATACATCATGCCGGACCAGGCAGCGGTCAACGCCGCCTACAACAGTAACAATTCGCTCAATCCGACGACGGATCTTGGTGCAAGCCCCCGTCACGAAGGCGATACAGGCTCCATCGAGACCTTCTGGCCCTGCGTCGGTGTCGCGCGGATCGTTCCGGACTACAACAGCCTGTTCCCCACTTCCGGGCAGAACGCGCCTTTCGCGGGAGCTACGCGGCATTTGTGCGATCGCAAGGAAGTGACGCTCGAAGACCAGTCGGCGGCGCTCGCGAAGTTCTATGTCTTCACCTCGGCGCACGTTGCCGGTCACTACACTGGCACGATCACGAACGATTTCGCCTCCGAGTTCGACCCGTTCTCACCGCAGTTCGGCGAGAAGTTCGCGCCGCCCAACCTGCCGGTCGCACTGCGTGACTACACCGGCAACGAGATGGGCCGCGTGTACGCCGACCAGTGGGGCATCTTCAACGGCCTCAACTACTCGAGTTGGGCGGTGAATCCGCCAAACCCGACGGGATACATCCCGCAGATGATGATTGCCTGCATGAACGATCCGGGTCCGATCGCGGATCCAGCGGGTACGCTCGATCCGGCCACCGGCCAGGTGCGGATGATCACCGATCCGAACTACAACCCGGCCTACAGCAACTTCTGCTACGAGCAGGCGTTCATGCCGGGCTTCACGGACTACATGGACACGCCCGTGGTCCCCACGCAAGCGTTCGCCGAAGGCTACAACCTGCCTGATTCCGAGTACCCGGACGGAACTCCGGCCATTCTGTCGGTAGTGAACGCCGACTCGAAAGGTCCGTGGGTACCGGCCGGCGGCCCGGTGACCACCCTGACATTGACCAGCAACGGCACGGGCTTCACAGCAGTTCCTTCGGTGGCCTTCAACGTTCAAACAGGCGCCAACGGAAGCGGCGCGACGGCGACCGCCCTGATGGGCGTCAGCACCGCGAGTGTGACTGCCGGCGGCCAGGGCTCATATAGTGCCTTCCAGACGCCTACAGTCATCTTCGCCGTACCACCCTGCGCGATTGCACCACCGGCCTGTGTTCGCGCTACCGGTACAGCGGCGATGCAGGGCGGCAACAGCGCAACCCGCCGCGTAGTGGGCGTCAACATCACCAATCCGGGCTCAGGCTACACGAGCACCCCGGTCGCTGTGACATTCAGCTCCGGCACCGCGCACGCGTCTGGAACCGGACTGCGGTTGGTCAGCCTGACGCTGACCAGTGGTGGTTCCAATTACAATGCAGCTCCCCAGGTGGCATTCAGCGGTGGTGGAGGCAGTGGCGCGGCTGCAACGGCAGCCATCTCACTGACTCCCAACGGCTCGCTGACGGTCAACGCTCTCGGCGATAAGATTGTGCAGAATCCGGCCTACTCCGGCCCCAGCGCTACGAGCGCACCATTCAACCAGAGGACTGTCACCCGCCACTATGGATTCGGCGCGCAAGGCGCCAACTCGGCTGTCACCCTCGGTGGCGTAACAGCGTCCATCACGTCATGGAGCGACACCAGCATCGTGGTGCAGGTGCCGGCAGGAATCCCAACTTGCCCATTGGCTCAGCGCGGCGTTGCGGCCAGCCAGTCACTGTGCGGCGAGCTCGTGATCACTGCCGCGAACGGCAAGAAATCCATTGACGCGATCACAGTCACCGCGGGTGGCAAGGCGCCGACCTACGTCGCCGGCCCGGACAACACGGGCCACACGATTCAGAACGCCATCGATGCCGCAATGCCTGGCGATCTGATCATGGTTGGACCCGGTACGTACAAGGAAAATCTCCTGATGTGGAAACCGGTGCGGTTGCAGGGCATCGGCTCCGGCGTGGTGACCATTAACGCCGACGCGCATCCGGCAGGCAAGATGGATCCGTGGCGCCGACAGGTGAATTGTCTGTTCGGCCTGACCATCGACGGCGTGCCAAATCCGAACAATGCCCAGTTCGACCCGTCGGGCGCCTATACGTGTCAGAACAACATGTTCCTGCGCAACGACCGAATTCCCCTGGAGGGCTTTGTTGGATGGGACGCCACGGGCAACGGCAACCTGGCGCAGGTTCTGCAGGAACCAACGTTGATGGGAGCGTACGAAGGCGCGGGGATAACGGTGCTGGGTCGCGGCGTGCGGGTGCCAACAAACAGTCCGGACCTGTGGGGCCAGCCACAGCAAGGCGGCCTGGGCGCCGGCGAATTCCCGAATGGCAGCCGCTATCTGAGCGGCTCCAATACGGACTGCACCGTCACCCCCGGCAAGACGATGTACGACTACGGCACCAGCAACTTCTATTGCAATCCGTCGCGCATTGATGGCTTCAGCATCATCAACAGCTCGCAGGGTGGCGGCGGAATCTTCGTCCACGGCTGGAACCACAATCTGGAGATCGCGAACAACCGTGTGTCGGCCAACCATGGAACGCTGTCCGGCGGCATCAACCTGGGCAACGGCGAAACACCGGTGGCGTATGTCAACGACGGCACGATCTGCGGCCCGGGTGTACCTGCTCCGGCGCCGCTTTGCCCACCACTTCAGGGCACGCCCGCGAATGGGCAGATTCCGTTCGCACTGAATGTCAATGTGCACGTCCATCACAACGACATCTACAACAACGCCTCGCTGGGTGATGCACTGTTCTCCGGTACGCCATCCGGCGCCGGCGGACTCACCGTGAGTGCCGGTGCCGATAATTACGTCATTGATCACAACTGGATCGCCGGCAATCTGAGCACTGGCGACGGTGGCGGCATGACGCACAGCGGCTTCACCGCCAACGGCCAGATCCGCAACAACTACATCCTGTTCAACCAGAGCACCAACCCGACACTTCCCACGAATGGCGGCGGCCTGGCGATCGTCGGCGCCAACTCGGATCGGACGCTGGCGAACGGCCAGGAATGCGGAACGACCACCGATCAGGACTGCCCGCCGGGTATCGGCGATGGCACCGGCCCCGGGCTGGTGATCGACTCGAACCTGATCATGGGTAACAGCGCCGAGAGCGGCAGCGGCGGAGGTCTACGCCTGCAGCAGGTCAATGGCACGGAGGTAGGAGTGTTCCCGCTCCTTGCAGACCGGTGGTACGGCGTGACCGTGACCAACAACATCATCGCGAACAATGTCGCGGGCTGGGATGGCGCCGGCGTGTCACTGGAAGACGCGCTGAAAGTGAAGCTCATCAACAACACGATCGTCGCGAACGACACGACTGCCTCGGCCGGAGTGCTGTTCAAGGCCCTCGGTGCGCCAATGGCGGCCTCACCGCCCCCCGGCTGCACGCCAACGCCCGATCCATCACAGCCACAGAACCCGAACTGTCTGTTGGCCGACGCACCGCACATACCGCAGCCGGCCGGCCTCGTGACGATGGTGAACACACCGAATCTGATCGAGTCGCTGCCGGCGCTGGTGCTGTGCCCCTCTGGTTTCAACTACGGCAATGCGAGCGACAGCCTGGTCTCGCGCGCCAATGGGCTCTGCCGCAAAGTGTCGATGCCCTATGTGGCCAACGACATGTTCTGGCAGAACCGCGCGTTCCATGTCGGCTATGCGGATGTCAGCGGCCACGAGGTGACCAATCCGGTCGCGGGCTCAGGACTTCAGTCCCAGCAGAACCTGGTGGCCTTGTTCCCCGCTTTGAACCAGGGGACGACGGGGGCCTGCGTGAATGGAGCCAACTACTGGGACGTCGGCGTGCGCGGCGATACCTCCATGACGAACCACACGGTCACCGGCTTCGCACCGGTCCTGGGAGGGCCCTCCGTCAATCCGACTCTGGTCGTCAACAACTCCACCCTGACGGCCAATCCGGCCGGCTACGTAGGCGGCTCGGGCAATCAAGTGCCGAGCGGCTCACCCGTAGTCGCCCAGTATTGCAACGGCTCGCGCGTGCCGCCGGAGAATGGCGGTCATGGATACAACACCCCAGCCGGCCGCTCGGAGACTACGGGGCTGAGCCCGGTGTTCATGTTCAATAACATTGCACCGGCGGCCACTGTGGATGAGGGCAACAACTGGATCAATCTGATCTACGGTCCGCTGACCCTGTTCTCAGCGGCAGGTCAGGACATGGTAGGAGGTGCTCTTGACGGCTTCACGCTGGGTGCCTACTCGACTCCGCAGAGCTCCACGTCGGCCGTGGACAGAGGGCTCAACTCGGTGGCGCCCGGCGCGGACTTCTTCGGCAACCCGCGTCCACACGATGCGTCCAACCAAGTGGATATCGGTGCCGTCGAGACAGTGCGGGTGCAGCGACTGACTGCGAGCGTGAGCCCGAGCCCGCTGGCCTTCGGCAACGTGGCCAGGAATACGACTGCTATCCAGAATCTGACGATTGCCAATACGGGTAACACAGACCTCGCGGGACTGACCGTAACGGGCTTCGCGGCGCCCTTCACGCGGATCACTACTGGAAGCTTCCCGGCGGGAGCGGGCAATTGCGGCACAGCTCTACCGGTCGGCGCATCGTGCACCATCAAGGTTCAATTCGTGCCCACCGCGAATCAGGCCTACAGCGGGTCGCTGACGGTAGCGGCGACCGGGGCGACAGTGACTGGCTCGCCGGTGGCGCTCAACGGAACAGGTAGCAATCCGGGCACGGTGGGCATAACACCCTCTCCGCTGACCATCACGCTGCCCAGGGGATCGATTACGGGCGTTGGGACTGTGACACTCACCAATACCGCGCCTGCGGGGAGTGCTGGAGTTACCGTAAGCAATGTGTCGGTCAACGGCGGCTCCCTGTTTACCTACTTCTTCATGGTGGGTGGCCTGGCCGGTCCGGATAACTGCACCGGGGCAACACTGGCGCCCGGGGGAACGTGCACGGTAGCGGTGAGATTTACGAACGTGGGTTCCGCTCGCGGCCAGAACCGCACCGGCACGATTACATTCACTGACACGGGCGCGGGAAGCCCGCAAAGCTCGCAGGTGATCGGATTTGCGACGCCTTAGCCTCAC
>JAXDQF010000069.1:0-11287 GCA_034668025.1 Gammaproteobacteria bacterium
CGCACACCGCACAGATACATTGAATAGTTGCAAACACTTGGCGGAGTTCATGTTTGTACACCCTGTGTTGAATCGGACCGCATACCGAGGGGTTCATCGTCTCGAAAGATAGGCTCGCCAGCCGCCAGCCGCGGTGATGTCGAGCGCCCCGGTCAGAGCACGCGGCTCGGCAACGAATCCGCGGACGCTCGCTCCGTCTTCCAGGATGACAGCGCCGATGGCAAGTGGTGCCGGTACCTCGGTCACGAAACTTCCAAAGGCGCTCACTTCGAGCTCGTAGACCTCGAGCTCGATCGCGCCGCCACCTTCTCCGCTATGCACGAGGGCGGGCTTCGGTGGATTCTGGCCAGTCATCGCATACAGCCGATAGACTGGAGCTGTGCGCGTGCGACGCACGAGACGCGCTCCGCGAGAGCTCAGCTGCCAGTTCAGAGGCATGCCGGACAGGTGTGCACCGACGACGGCGAGCTGCACCAGCCCTGGCGGCCGGGCTGTTCGATCCAGCTCCGGGGCAACCGGACATGCGCCAGCTCGCTCGTAACGCGCAGCGAGCTCGAGCAAGCCGACATCTGCCCAGGCAGGGCAGACGAGGCTCACGCCAACACCGGTACCGTTGTCGCGGAAACCCGCCGGCAGAGAGATCGCGCTCATATCGAGCAAATTGACAAAGTTGGTGTACCGCCCCAGATGCGCGTTGAGTGCCACGGGCTCGGCGAGCACCTCGCCACGCCGATAGATCGTGGGCGTGGTGGGGAGTACCAACACATCGATCCCTTCCCACAATTCCTCGGCGGTACGCATGTAATTCTGGAGTGCATACAGACCCCGAAAAGCCTGGACGGCCGAGATGCCCTTGCCTGCCTGGACGATCGCGCGCACCACGGGATGGATGGCGGTCGGCTGTGATTCCAACAGTGCTTCGAGCGCTGCCGTGCGCTCCGCGACCCAGGGACCGCCGTAAAGCAGGCCCGCGGCCTCGAGCAGCGGGCTCACATCAACTTCAACAGCGGTACCCCCGACGGACTGCATCCGCAGCACTGCAGCCGCGAAAAGGGCCGCATCCTGTGGCGGCAGATCCGCAAGCTGGCCCGAGCGCGGGATGCCAAAACGAAAGTGTGAACCGATCACAGGCGGTTGCAAGGGCGTGCGTCGCGCGTACGGATCGGTACGATCAAAGTCCGTGACGACCGAATCCACCAGCGCCGCATCCTCGGCGTCCGAAGTGAGTGTCGTAATGCAATCGAGTGTGCGGCAGGCGGGCACGAGGCCCCGGGAGCTCCAGCGGCCTCGCGTCGGTTTCCAACCCACCAGGTTGTTGAATGCGGCCGGGACTCTGCCGGAGCCTGCTGTATCGGAACCCAGCGCTAAAGGAACGACTCCTGCCGCAACCAGAACCGCGGACCCCGAGCTCGAGCCGCCGCTGACGTACTCACGGTTGTACACACAACCCGGACTGCCGTACGGGCTGCGTGTTCCGACCAAGCCAGTCGCGAACTGGTCCAAGTTGGTTTTTCCGACGACGATCGCACCGGCCGCGACCAGGTGTTCCACGACGTGAGCCGAGGCGGTTGGACGGTAACTGAACGCCGGACATGCTGCCGTGGTATCCAGGCCGGCCACATCAATGTTGTCTTTGACTGCAACGGCTACACCAGCGAGGAGCAGGGACTCGCCGGCCGCAATGCGCTCATCCACCCGCTTCGCGCTTTCGAGCACCCGTTCGGCAGGCACCTGGCTGATCCAGGCCTCGGGTTGAATGGCATCGTAGGCCGATATGCGCTCCAGTGTTTCGCGCGCCACACGCTCAGCGCTGCGCACCCCGGCATTCACATCGCTTGCTATTGCGCGCACACGAGTGTTGAACATGTTTAACCTCCCACCGTCGTCTGGCGTGCCGACGGCTCCAGCGCAATGATCGGCATCCCCGGTGCAACTTGCTGGCGTTCCCGGATGTAGACGGCGCGTACGACGCCCGAGGCCGGGCTAGGGACATTGCACTCGGTCTTCATCGCCTCGATCGCGGCAATGACCGAGCCCTTCTCGATGGAATCACCCGCCTGCACATGAACCTTCCAGACGTTACCGCCGAGCGGCGCTTCGACCAACTCGGCCCCTTCCGGCACGTCAACGAGTTCCGTAACCGGCGTGGTCGCTGTTACCGCATCATCGAACGCCACTTCGCCGCGGCGGGCCCACTCCTCCCGCTCCAGGTCAAACGCGGCCTGACGGCTCGCCTGAAACGACTCGATGCCGGCGCGGTTCTCCTGGAGAAAGCGCTGGTAGTCGCGCAGACGGAACATTTCCGTCTCGATCCTGAGCGAACGCCGTCCGAAGGGAAAGTCACGGCGCCAGGCGATCAGCTCCTCCGGGGTGACGGGGAAAAAGCGGATCTGATCGAAGAAGCGCAGCAGCCACGGCTTCGCATCGTGAAACTGCGGGGATTGCAGATAAGAGTTCCAGACCTGGATCGTGCGTCCAAACAGTTGGTATCCGCCGGGGCCCTCCATGCCATAAATACATAGATAGGCACCGCCAATCCCGACCACATTCGGGGGCGTCCAGGTACGCGCGGGGTTGTACTTCGTGGTCACCAGGCGATGACGTGGATCGAGCGGTACGGCGACCGGTGCGCCCAGATAGACATCACCCAATCCCATAACCAGGTAACGGGCATCGAATACGATACGGCGCACGTCTTGCGCGGAAGCAAGGCCGTTGATCCGCCGGATGAACTCGATGTTGTCCGGGCACCAGGGCGCATCCGGCCGCACCGAGCTCATATATCTTGCGATGGTCTCGGCGACCGCCGGATCATTGAAAGACAGCGGCAGCCAGATGACCCTGGAGGGTATTTCGAAATCCTCCAGCGCTCCCAGGCGATCTTCCGCACCTATCAGCGTGCTCATGAGAGAGGCTAGCGGCAACACACGGCTGTCGTATTGGACCTGCAGCGAGCGAATGCCCGGCGTGATATCGATCACCCCGGGGAGGCTCAGCTTTTCCAACTCGAGCATCAGCGCGTGCACTCGCAGCCTCGAGGTCAGATCGAGCGCAATGGGTCCATACTCCACGAGCACGTGTCGATCGCCCTGGCGGCGATAAAGAGTTCTCGGGCGCGAGCCGTGTGCCTCGAGGGTCTCGAGTATTGCAGTGGGGTTGGCGTGGGATATCCCGTTGCCCCGACCCTGCGGCTCAGCCTCGGGCGCTTCGGACCTCTCGAGATGCGCTATCAATTCTTCTTGTGCCCGTATCGCCTGCGCGGCAGCGAGCTCATCAACGCACTCGAGGCGAACATCATCCCCCGGCGCAAGCTGACCTAACTTCCACAGATCTCCCTGAATAACCACGAATGGGCAAACAAATCCGCCCAATGACGGGCCATCCGGGCCCAGGATGATGGGCATGTCTCCCGTGAAATCCAACGCACCAATGGCGTAGGCATTGTCGTGGATGTTGGAGGGATGCAGCCCAGCCTCGCCGCCGTCGCGCCTCGCCCAGCGAGGCTTGGGTCCGATCAATCGAACCCCCGTGCGGTTGGAGTTGTAATGAACCTTCCAGGTCGCGGCAAGGACGGCCTCTATGTCTTCGCCGGTGAAAAAATCCGGAGCGCCGTGCGGACCGTACAACACCCGCAGGCGCCACTCGCGGGTCAGTGGCGGACGCAGTTTCGCAGGCAGCGGCCCGTGCGCGGAAACAGCGGAATGAATGGTCAAATGCAGCACATCGCCGGCAACGAGGTTGCGACCAGCGTGCCCGCCAAAGCGCCCTAACGTGAAGGTTGCACGGCTGCGAAGGTAGAGAGGGACATCGAGCCCGCCTCGAAACAGCACATAGGACCGCATTCCCGGACCGCGTACGCGGCCGAGTTTGAGTGTCTGTCCCGCGGAAACGGCGATGGGGGTATAAGGTTCGAGCTCAGTGCCATCGAGCAACGCGGCGCAATCGGCGCCCACCAGGCATATCGTGACCGGATAATCAAACAGCAGGGAGGGTCCCAGGGCGGTGACTTCCAGACCCGCGGCGCCCTCGTCATTGCCGAGAAGTCGGTTCCCCAGGCGAAACGCAAAGCTGTCCATGGGTCCCGACGGCGGTACCCCCACCTGCCAGTAACCGAGACGACCCGGGTAATCCTGCACAGTCGTTGCCAAACCACCCGTGAGTACCCGCACGGTGCGAGATGTATACGGCATGCTTGCGAGCGCGCCGGTTGAGATCTCTCCTCGCACAAACATCTCGCTGCGCACGATCTGACGCAGCCATTCGAGATTCGACTCGAGCCCCGCCAGGCGAGAGCTGTCGAGCGCCTGCTGCAAAGCCATCACCGCCGCCGCGCGGTCCGCACCCTTCACGATCAGCTTCGCAAGCAGCGGATCGTAATATGTGCTCACTTCCGTGCCGGCAGCCACCCATGTGTCTACACGCACGTTCGAGGGGAATCGCAGCTCTGTGATCGTACCGCTGCTCGGGCGATTGGCCTGAGCTGGATCCTCGGCATACAGGCGCGCCTGGATCGCACAGCCTTGCGTTGCTGGCCGCCGACTCCATTCATCCAGAAATGAGCACTCGCCAGCCGCACAGCGCACCATCCACTCAACGAGGTCTACGCCGGTGACCTCCTCTGTGATGCCGTGTTCCACCTGCAGCCGGGTATTCACTTCCAGGAAGAAGAACTCGTCCCTGTGCGCGTCAAACAGAAACTCCACTGTTCCCGCGGAACGGTATCCAACAGCGGCTCCGAGCCGGACCGCGCTCTCAACCATCCGCCGACGCGTGCGCTCGGACAGTCCGGGTGCCGGAGTTTCCTCGATGATTTTTTGATTCCGGCGCTGTAGCGAGCAGTCGCGCTCGCCGAGCGCGATGACGCGGCCGCCGCCATCCCCGAAAATCTGCACCTCGACGTGCCGGGCGTCGGGGATGAAGCGCTCCAGGTATACGCCGGCGTCGCCGAAGTGATTGCTTCCCAGCCGCTCAACGAAGGGGAATGCCTCGTCGACAGCGGCGGTATCCACGCAAACACGCATGCCGATTCCGCCACCTCCCGCAGTTGCTTTCAGCATGACTGGAAAGCCGATGCGCAGCGCCGCGATCCGGGCAGCTTCGACATCCGGGAGGATTTCCGTGCCCGGCAGAAGCGGGACACCTTGTGCTTTAGCGAGCTCGCGGGCGCGATGCTTGAGTCCGAAGGCACGCATGCTCTGCGCAGTTGGGCCCACGAACACCAGTCCCGCTGCCGCGCACTGCTCGGCGAATTCCGCGTTCTCGCTGAGGAATCCGTAGCCGGGGTGGACGGCCTCGCCCCCCCGCGCCTGTGCTGCTGCGATCAATACGGGCCCGTTCAAATAACTCAACCGGGCCTCTGAGGGCCCGATGCAGACGGCTTCGTCGGCTTCTCTCACGTGTAGAGAGCCCGAATCCGCCTCAGAGAATACGGCGATGGACCCGATGCCCATACGCCTCAACGTGCGGATGATCCGGCAGGCGATAGCGCCGCGATTGGCAATCAGGACCTTTTTGAACACGCCTCGTGCCGCTCACGCAGCCGCGATCACGACACGCACCGGCGTAGGATTGAAGCCGTTGCATGGATTGTTGATTTGCGGGCAGTTGGACACGACCGCAATGACATCCATCCGCATTTTCAGCTCCACGTACAAGCCCGGCCCGGAGATCCCATCCACGATGCCCAGCGTACCGTCCGGCTCCACCGGTACGTTCATGAACCAGTTGATATTGGAAACGATGTCGCGCTTCCCGCGGCCGTGGCGCGCGTTGGAGCTCAGGAAGTTCTCCACGCATGCATGCTGCGCCTTGGTGTGATGACCGTACCGCAAGGTGTTGCTCTCACAGCTGCACGCGCCCCCGATCGTGTCGTGGTAGGCAACCGAGGTGGCCGAGATCTGCGCCATCGGATTGCCCTCGTTGGACATCAGCACAGTACCGGTGCGCAGGAAGATATTTCTCTGTGCCGAAATGGTGTCCTGGGCGCTGTAGCGCTCGGTGTCGTCGTGCAGCGCGTAGAGGAGGAAGTCGACCGCCTGGTTACCCTCCAGGTCGATGATCCGCAAGCGCTCGCCTGCGTGCACGATGTGATCCCAGCAGGCGCGGGCGTGGATGATCTGATCGAGCACAATGTTGTCGGGCAGACTGGCTGGGTTGGACACATTCATACTGAATACTCGGTGCAGGTTCGCAGGTGCAATTTGCGAGCCACTTTTTTCGAAAGCTGGTCGCCGCGACGGTCAGCGGCGAAAGTACTCCTCAACGTTGAGGAAGGCGCGCGACGATTCCAACGTAGCGTTACGGATCGCATCATCTGCGGGAGTAATCGGTCCGCGCCACGCGCAGACACGCGCCGGCGTCACGGTGTACTCGCTGCGCTCGTCGAGCACGTGTGGACAGTTCGCCAAAATCACGATGACGTTCATTTCAGCTCGGAACACAACGGAGCGCATGGGTGCGAACGGCCCACCCTGCCACATTGTGGTGCCATCCCCCTCAACGCGCACTCCTTTGAACCAATTCACGCAGGGATGCACGTCTTTACGTCCCAGACCGAACTTGGCGGCACCCAGTAACAAACGATCCCGCGCATTCGGAAAACGGCCCCAGTTGGCGCCGTCGCCGTAGGTGCGTGTGTTTGTACGCTCGTTTGACGGACCACAGAAGGTGTCGTGGGATTGGGCCTCGTCTTCGATGATGCTCATCAGCACTCGACCCATGTCGGAGAGCAAAAGTCCTCCTGCACGGAGGTAGGCGTTCCACTGCACCTTGACCGTATCGGCGATGTTTAAACGCTCGATCGGCCGCTCGGCGTTGAACACCAACATCGAGACACAGGCATCTGCGCGTAGATCCGTAATGCGCAGGCGAGCGCCGCGGGACAGTTCCTTGGAGGCATAGCCGCCCGCTCCAACAGTCTCATCCCAAAGCATATCGTCGGCTGCGACTCCGATGGGCAGGTCGGTAGCCGCGCTCGCGGGAACCGTTGGCATCGCTTCGACTCGCATGCCTGCCATTGCGCGCGCATGGGCGCGAGCGGCCTTGGGATCACTCGTGCTGGAGTTTGTCACGGCTTGCTCACTTTGAGCGCGAACTCCTGGACGCCGCATCAATTGCACCGTGTGAGTGTAGCGGCGGCAACAGCGCGGTCGTCGTGACGAGTTTGATCTGCTGTATGCCGCGCACCCTGCGAAGGTCATCGCACAACGCTTGCAGACGGCGCGCCGGACCCTGCACGAGCAGCACCTCCAGTGACTGATCGTCTTCGAGCAATACATGCTGCGAGGAAATGACCTCCTTGATGTACTGCGACTGAGTTTGTGCGAGCGCCTGCCGCACACGCCCATTCTCGGCGCGGTAGATGAGTGTCACCGTGCCCGCGAGCACCGAATTGGTGCGAGCTTCGCTGTGCTCGGCGATGGCATGGCGGATGAGCTCCGAAATCATTTGCGAGCGATTGTGAAGACCCCGTTCGCCGACCATGGCGTCGAGCCGTACCAACAGCCGGTGCGGCAGACTCACGCTCATGCGGGCAAGCTCAGGAGTTGCCACGAGGCTCATGCGAACCGGGTCCGAGCGGAGCCAGTGAGAATTCCGGATATTATTAATTCCATGAATCGTAATACTGCCATACGGGCGCCGGCTGTCAAGGCGGCGGCGAAGAGGATCAGTTCAACCCAACAAGGCCGTGACGCCCGCATTGATCGCGAGTCCACCCGCGATCAGCCACGCGAACAGTAGCGCAGCCAGAGCCAACGGTCGGACGCCTGCAGTCCGGATTGCCGACACGTGGGTGGTGAGGCCGAGGGCGGCCATGGCCATCGCCAACACGAAGGTATCGAAGCGAGTCGTCATCGCGGTCAGCTGAGGTGGGAGCGTTACGAGTGAGTTCACCGCCGTGAGGGCAACAAAGCCGAGCGCGAACCACGGAACACTGATCCCGGCAATGCCCTGATGAGCAGCACCTTCCGACTTTGACTCGCGCGACAAGTACAGTGACAGTGCCAGCAGGAACGGCGCCAGCAACATGACTCTGACCATCTTGGTGATCACTGCGGTTGCCGCTGCCTGTTCGCCGATCGCACGGCCCGCCGCCACTACCTGTGCCACCTCGTGAATGGTAGAGCCGGCAAACAAACCGTACGCCGTGGGCGAGCCGCCGCCGATCAGATGGTAGCTCGCGTTCAAATGGTACAGCGCCGGATACAGGAAGATGGCGATGGTGCCAAACACAACAACGGTTGAGACGGCCACCGTCACCTGATCCGACCTCCCCCGCACCACTGGCTCGGCAGCCATGACGGCGGCGGCGCCGCAGATTGAGCTGCCGGCGCCTATCAACATGGCGGTGCGCCGATCGAGGCCGAACAAACGCGTTCCCAGCAGCCATGCGAGGGCGAATGTGGTGCAGACCACAACGGTGTCGATGATCACTCCGCCGATCCCAACGTGGCGAATGTCCTGGAAGGTGAGCCGGATGCCGTAGAGAACAATTCCGAGCCGCAGCAGGGTCTGCCTGGAAAACTGGACCCCCTGAGAGCTGGTGCCGGCAATGCGCGGATAAACTGAATTCCCGACCGCAATGCCCAGCACGATCGCCAATGTCAGGGCACTGATTCCATGGGCCTGCAGCCAAGGCACATCTGCGAGCGCAATAGCGAACAGTGCGAGCAGGGCGGCAAGGATTACCCCAGGGAAAAGAGCGCGCAGAAGGGACATTTCATTCTCCATCGAGCCCGGCATGGGCCTCGAGGGGGCATTCTGGACGTCTCTCATCTACCTGGAAAACGTATAATATTTGTAGATATCACCTATGTAATAGGTAAAGATGTAGCCATGCATCTGACCTTGCGGCAGCTCCTCATATTTACCGCCGTCGCCGATACGGGCAGCACAACGGCCGCCAGTGCCCGGGTAGCCCTGTCACAGTCGGCTACGAGCGCAGCGCTGAATGAGCTCGAAAAGGTTTTGGGCGCGCAACTATTTGACCGGGTCGGCAAGCGACTCATCATCAACGACAACGGTCGAACGCTGCTTCCGCAGGCACGTGCCGCAATCGACGTCGCAACGGGAATCGAGCGTGAGTTTGGCGTCGGAACGCGAAAAACTCAGGGCGATAGTGCGCCGATCAACCTGCGGGTCGCTGCAAGCACCACCATCGGCAACTATGTGCTACCGACTCTCATCGCCAGTTTTCGCAAGACGTTTCCGCACGCTCGCGTTGACGTGCAGATCCACAACACGCGCCACGCCAGTGCGGCGGTCGCCAGATTTGAAGTAGATATGGGCTTGATCGAGGGACCCTCTCACGAGCCTGACGTGCACGCGGAGCCCTGGATCGAGGACGAGTTGGTTATTCTGTGCGCTCCGCAGCACCCGTTGGCGCTGGAACACGCCGCAGAGCGCGTCAAACTAAAAGCGCTCCGGCAGGCATTCTGGCTGTTGCGGGAAGCCGGCTCGGGAACCCGCGAGGCAGTCGAACAGGCGTTGCTGCCGCATTTGCATCAACTGCGGGAAGACATACGGGTGGGCAGCACTGAGGCCATCAAACAAGCGGCCGCGGCCGGTTTGGGACTGACCTGCCTGTCACTTGCCGCTGTGCGGGATGCGATCACTCTCGGCAAGCTACAGGTGTTGGACACCACACTCCCGCGTCTCGTCAGGCCGTTCTACCTGATCTATCACCAACAGAAGCAACTCTCAGCCGGCCTCGAGCGCTTCATTGCCCACTGTCGGAGCGCGGCTACTTGAATCGGGCCCCTTGACGCTGCAGCTCTTTCTGAACGGCGTCAATATTCAACCGATCAAACGGCTCGTCGCGTTGAATAGAGACTGCGGCCGCCACACCCGCACCCTGCCCGCTCACGGCACAACACATCATGTTCCGGGCCGACGCATGTGACACCCGGTCACCGCCAATCGACCGCCCCGCAACCAACAGGTTAGCCACGCCCTTGGGCACCAGAGCCCGGTACGGCACGTGCCAATACCGCCCCGTCGTCGGTAGAATCAGTATGCCGTAGCCATCAATGAATTCGGGGAATATCCCGATGGCATCATCGAAACGCGCCTGCTCGCGAACATCCGTGCCGGTGAGATTGTAGAGCGCGTCGATCTTGCGTGTGTCCCGAATGCCGAGCGTCATCCCGAAATTGCGCAACTTCGCTTCCTCGCAGCCCGGCATGAAGCCACGCAGCGCATCCACAGCGTAGATCGCCTCCCGCCTGCCACGCATTTCACCGAGTGTCAGATCGTTCGGATCGGTGCCATCGATCCCGGGCACGTGCACGAGATTCAGATAGGTCAGGTCGCCCTGGTCGGTAACCGTTCCCCAGGTTCCTGCAATCGTGTGCAGGTTGGGAGGAATGACGCCCGCGGCCAGCGCCTGTTTGAAAGGTTTGCGCAGGAACGGCGAGAACAGCTTGTCTTCCTTCCCCGTGGTCTCGTAGTCCCACTCGCCGTTTCCTGACCAGTCCGCGTAGGTCTGCGGATCCGCTTTCACCGCATCGATGAAGCGGCGCTTGTTGACACCGCTCATGGAGAACATGACCGAGACCGCCATCATCTCGTTCTTGGGCGACTTGTGGTACGGGGCGCCACTGCGCGCGGCGATATCGGCATCGCCGGTCGCATCAATCACGCGCTTCGCCAAAATGGCTTCGCGACCGGCCTTGCTCTCAGTGATCACTCCTCGAATGACACCGTTGTCGAGGATCGGCGCCGCACCCAGACGGTGCAGCAGGGGCGTGACGCCGGCTTCCTGCACGAGTGTGTCGGCAACCCACTTGAACATCTCTGCATCGAGCGCGTGACTCAGGGATTGCGGCTCGGGCATTGCCGCGCCCATCGCTTTCGCGCGTTCCTCAAACTCGATACCGATTCCTTCGCAGTCAACAGTCTGCTCGTGGCGATACCAGGCAAAGCCCTCCACGCCGACCTGCGTGATGTTGCCGCCGAAGCAACCGTTCCGGTCAATCAGCGCTGTACGGGCCCCTGCACGAGCCGCTGCCAGCGCCGCCGCCAGGCCTCCAGGGCCGCTTCCAACCACCAGCACATCTGTTTCCAGGACGACATCGAGCGAGCGCGCCGGCTCATTAATTGTCTTCATACTGAAAGACTAGCACGCGAAACGTGCGCGAAAGGTTCAGTCATCATTTTGTAATCGACTTGTCGCACCCTGCGGGCAATCAAACATGGAATGTTTACGCTTTTTTGACAGTAAGACTTTGGGGAGACACGTTTGAAGACCAATCAGAAGGTTGCTTGCACAATTGCGGCAATTCTCAGT
>JAXDQF010000070.1:0-34397 GCA_034668025.1 Gammaproteobacteria bacterium
GCGCTGCAGGTTGCGACGCTCGCGCACGGTGTTTAGGCCGTGGCGGAGACGGTTTTCCCTCTTTGCTCTCGGCCGGCGACGCCGGTTGCCATGCCTTCGCGTGCCGGCTTCAGCACCTTAGCCCACCATGACATGTCGTCGAGCAGCCGGTTGGCCGCCTGCGCCAGGTGCGGAAAGTCTTCGAAGGTCTTGCCCTGCTGCATGATGCCGAGGGATTCCACCAAGCCGATGTGAACGGCACGGCTCACCGGCACCATCTGCAGCTCGATTGCAATCAGCCGCAGCTGCTCGACGGCACGTGCCGCCCCTACCCCGCCATAGCCCACGAAGCCGATCGGCTTGCGGACGAACTCCGTGTAGGCGTAGTCGAGCGCGTTCTTCAACACCGCGCTCGGGCCGTGGTTGTACTCGGGCGTCACCACGATCAAACCGTCGAGTGTCGCGAGCTTGCCGGCCCAGAGCCGTGCTGCCTCGTTATTGACCGGCCCGTAGGCCGGCGACCGCGGCTCGTTGAAGAACGGCAGCGAGTGATCGCGCAGGTCGATCAGCTCGAAGGCAACATCGGTGCGCTGCTTGGCGATCTCGTGGATCCAGTGCGCGGGCTTTTCGCCGAAGCGGCCTTCTCGGGTCGAGCCGATCACGATGCCGATGCGGGGTTGTTGCTGTTGGGTCATGGGGCACGCCTGCTACCTGGGGAGGAAAGGGTCAAGGAGGCTGATAGCTCTCGCATTGATCGATACGAACAATTTGTTCGTTGAGATATAGTAGGCTCTGTCGCCGATTTCACAAGAAGGCACTTTTATGGTGGATACGAACACCGCTGTTCGCGCCCCGGAAGCGTCACGCGCGGCTTGCAAGGCGGAAGTCGAGACGCTCGCTCGCATCGGCGACAAATGGACCGTGATGGTGGTGGGCGCCTTGTCGAAAGGACCGATCCGCTACAACGAGATCCGTCGCCGCGTCGAAGGGATTTCGCAGCGCATGCTCACGTTGACCCTGAAAGGCCTGGAGCAGGACGGGTTGGTCACCCGCACGATGTATCCAACGATTCCACCCCGCGTGGACTACGAATTGACCGAGCTCGGGCGCAAGTTGATCGTGCCGTTGAAAGCGCTCTCCAAGTGGGCGCGGGAAAACCGGCCGGCGATGCTGGCCGCACGGGAGGCGTTTCAGAGAAGGGGACAGCACGGCTCGCCGCGCCCGCGCTTTACCGTTCCGACATAGGCCTAGTGCTCGCGGCGAATGATGTGAGCTCAGGTCTTCGAGGGTCTGTAGAGCTCTTCCCATTTCAACTGTAATACGACCCCGTTCGCGGCGAAATCTGCCGGCAATCTGTCGGGCGTTGAATGGATTGAGTCAGTACCTGTCGGGCCCTCGAATAGGAGACGACGATGAAGAGGATTCTCGGACTCTATAGCGCCCACCGACAACACTGGGTAGGCGACGGCTTCCCGGTCCGCTCGCTGTTTTCGTACGACAGTCACGGCGAACACCTGAGCCCTTTTCTGCTCCTCGATTACGCCGGTCCGACGCAATTCACGCCGACCACGCGACCGCGTGGTGTCGCAGAGCATCCGCACCGCGGTTTCGAGACGGTGACAATTGTCTATCAAGGTGAAGTGGAGCATCGCGACTCGACGGGCGCTGGCGGACGCATCGGCCCGGGCGACGTGCAGTGGATGACAGCCGGTTCGGGAATCTTGCACGCGGAGTTCCATTCGCAGCAGTTCACCCGCATCGGCGGCACACTGGAAATGGTGCAGCTGTGGGTGAACCTGCCGGCCAAGGACAAGATGTGCGAACCTCGCTACCAGACCGTGTTGAATCAGGACATTCCGATGGTCTTGTTGCCGGAAGACGCCGGCATGGTGCGTGTAATCGCGGGCGAGTTCAACGGCCACCGCGGCTCGGCGAGCACCTTTACGCCGATGGACGTGTGGGACGTGCGCCTCAACCAGGGCCACACGACTCAACTCGGGCTGCCCGAAGGCCGCACGCTGGCGCTGGTCATCCTGCACGGTACGGTGCTCGTGAATGGCATCCAAGTTGCCCGGGAGGCGCAGATGGTGCTGCTCGATCGCGCCGGAGCCGAGGTGTCGATCGAGGCCAACACCGACGCTACCATCGTGCTGCTTAGTGGCGATCCGCTCGACGAGCCGATCGTCGGCTATGGCCCGTTCGTAATGAATACGGAGGCGGAAATCGAGCAAGCGGTCGAGGATTTCAACAGCGGCCGTTTCGGCCGGATGGCTGCACGACCCGCGTCGGCTCCGACCTTCGTTCGGGCGGAGACGACGCACCCCAACGACGGCGCCCGCCGCCACGCCTGAGAGGTAGTCCAACATGACTACGCCCAGCAACATTGCCAACTTCAACGGCCGAGGCCCGTTGTACCGCAGGAGGGAACCCGCTGACCCAATCGCGTATGCTAACGTGGCTTCGCTTGATGTCTGATTCAGTCTTGGGAGGCAATCCATGAGGCCTCGCAACGCCTCATCGCTGACCATGCGGTGGATCCGCCCGTATGGACTGGCGATCGCGTCCGTTGCTACCGCGCTCGCACTGGCGCTCCTCGGCGAACACCAGGCACAAAAATATATGGAGGTGCCGCTATTTCTGATGGCCATCGGCATAACGGTCTGGTACACGAGTGCAGGACCCACCGCCTTGGCGATCGTGCTCTCCAGCCTCGCCTTCGACTATTTCATGACGGAACCGAAGCACTCGTTCGACGTCGAATCAGACGAGGTCGCGTCCTACGTTATTTTTCTGCTCTTCGCCGTCTTGATCGGCTGGTTCGTCACCAAGCGCCGGCGAGTCGAGGAAGACCTTCGTTTGGCCCGCGACGAGCTCCAAGCAGAAGTGGCGGTACGAACACAGCAGGCCAGTCTTCTCGATCTCACGCACGACACCATTTTCGTCCGCGACACGAGCGACGTCATCACGTATTGGAATCGCGGGGCCCAGGAGCTGTACGGATGGACATCCGGACAAGCGATCGGCCAGCCAGCTCACCAACTGCTGCAAACGATCTTTCCGATGCCCCTCGACGAGATTCGCGCGGAGTTGCTGCGCGCCGGGCGCTGGGAAGGCGAACTCACGAAGACCAAAGCCAATGGAGCACAGGTGGTCGTAGCGAGCCGGTGGTCTTTGCGGCGGGATCAGCACGATCAGCCGACTGCGATCCTGGAGACCAACAACGACATCACCGAGCGCAAGCGCGCAGAGGAGAAGATGCGAGGCCTCACCGCAGACCTCGCACGGCACACCGTCGAGCTCGAAGCGAGCAACAAAGAGCTGGAAGCATTCGCCTATTCCACGTCACACGATCTGCGAGCGCCTCTTCGCCATGTCGTGGCGTTTGCCGAGATCCTTCAGAAGCATGCTGCCACGCTACTGGACGACAAGAGCCGCCGATATGTGATGATGATCCTGGAATCGGCAAAAAAGATGGGTGTCTTGATCGATGACCTCCTCGCCTTCTCGAGGATAGGACGAGTCGAGACGCGGTACACCCTGGTGAGCCTGGGACAGCTCGTAGGAGAAGTCCGCAGCGAAGTCGAGCGGGAGACCAAGGGACGCGACATCGCCTGGAAAGTCGACGCACTACCGAGTGTCTTTGGTGACCGCGCGATGCTGAGGCTTGCGCTGGTCAATCTCATTTCCAACGCCGTCAAATTCACGGGCACGCGGCCGCAAGCCAGGATCGATATAGGATGTGCCGATGGAAAGCAGGACGAGGTCGTGGTGTTCGTCAAGGACAATGGCGTCGGTTTTGACATGAAGTACGTGCACAAGCTGTTCGGCGTCTTTCAGCGTCTGCACAAGCCTGAAGCGTTCGAAGGCACCGGCATAGGATTGGCCACGGTTCAACGCATCATGGCTCGTCACGGCGGCCGGGTCTGGGCGGAGGGCGAAGTCGACAAGGGCGCCACCTTTTATTTCTCGGCTCCGAAAAACGCAGCAGCCTAGCGGGAATATCCGGCGAATGCTCGCCCTCCAGCCGGGTTGATAGTTTCGAACCAGGTGCAAAACATGAGCGGATTGGGACGTATCTTGCTGGTCGAGGATGACTCCAAAGACGTCGAGCTTACGCTCGCGGCTCTGGAGGAATACAAGCTTGCGAACGAGGTCTTCGTCGTTGGCGACGGCGAAGAGGCCTTGGATTTTCTGCATTGCCGGGGAGCCTTTGAAACGCGCACCCGGGAGAACCCTGCAGTCATGCTGCTCGATCTGAAACTGCCCAAGGTCGACGGACTGGAAGTGCTGCAGGCAATCAAGTCCGACGACAGGCTGAAGGTAATCCCGGTCGTGGTGCTCACCTCTTCCCGGGAGGAGCAAGACATCGTGGCGAGCTATCAGCTGGGCGTGAACGCCTATGTGGTCAAACCGGTCGATTTCCACGAGTTCGTCAATGCCATCAAGGAGCTTGGCGTTTTCTGGGCGATCATCAATGAGCCGCCGCCGGGAAGCGCAGCAAAGAGCTGAGCCGATGGGCGGCGGCGGGAGCGGGTTGATCCATGGACTCTTCGTTGCGCGTTCTGCATCTTGAAGACGACCGCAATGACGCGGACATCGTTCGAGGTCTTCTCGAGAGCGGAGGTATCACCTGCCAGGTAACACGCGTCGAGACCCGGGACGATTTCATTGCCGCGCTCGAGAAGGCAGCATTCGACCTCATCCTCGCAGACTTTTCTCTGCCTTCGTTTGACGGCCTTTCCGCCCTGAGGATCGCGCTGGAACGCTGCCCCGATGTTCCATTCATCTTTGTTTCCGGAGCATTAGGCGAAGAGTTGGCAATCGACGCATTGAAGATCGGAGCCACGGATTACGTGCTCAAGGAGCGACTATCGAGGATCGTCACCTCCGTGCGCCGGGCATTGCGCGAAGCCAACGACCGAGCCGAGCGCAAGCAGGCAGAGCAGCAATTGCTCCGCAGCGAGGCGTTCCTGGCCGAAGGACAGAGAATCAGCCACACCGGAAGCTGGGGATGGGTTTTATCCAGCGGGAAAGTCATCTGGTCGGAAGAGCACTACCGCATGCTGGGGTTCGAGCCGGGGTCGGCCGAGCCCTCCTTCAATCTGTTTGTGAACGCGTTGCATGCAGACGATCGAGCCCGCGTCCGGCAAATCCTCGAAGAAGCGACGAATGCGAAGCAGCCTTATGCGATGAGCTACCGCGTTACACTGCCGGATGGATCCGTCCGACACCTGCACACCGTCGGGCGCCCCGTCGCGACCGAAGCCGGTGAAGTCGACGAATACATCGGGACATCCAGCGATATTACCGAGCGCGTAGAGGCGGATGCCGCGCTTCGGCGCGCGCAGCGTCTCGAGGCGATGGGCGTACTCGCCGGCGGCATCGCCCACGAATTCAACAACATCCTCGGCGCGATCCTCGGCTACGGCGAGCTCGCGCAAAAGGGCGCGGCCGGAGGCCTCGATGTGCGTCGCTACCTCGACAACGTCATGCACGCCGGGGGCCGCGCCAAGTCGCTCGTCGAACGCATCCTCGCATTCAGTCGCAGCAGCGTGAGCGAACGGGGTCCCATCAACGTGCAGGCCGTGATCGACGAAGCGCTCGAACTGCTGGCCACTTCACTTGCGCCCGGCGTGCGTCTCGACAAACGTTTCGAGGCCGGCGACGCGGCGGTCGTCGGTGACGCGACCCAGCTGCACCAAGTGGCGATGAATCTCTGCACGAATGCGCTGCAGGCGATGAAGAACGGCGGTGTGCTCGAGGTCGTTCTGGATCGTGCGGGGGTGGCGCAAAGCCGCACGATGTCGCACGGCAATCTGGTCCCTGGTGCGTACGTGCGGCTCTGCGTGAGCGACACCGGAAGTGGAATTCCGCCGCACGTGCTTGATCGGATATTCGAGCCCTTCTTCACCACCAGGGGAGTCGGCGAGGGTACAGGCCTGGGTCTGTCGCTGGTGCATCGGATCGTGGCGGATCTCGGTGGTGTGATAGACGTTCGCACGACCGTAGGTAGCGGCACGACATTCACGATCTGGTTACCGCTTGCCGGCGAAGCGAGCGTCCCTTCGGCTGAAGTCGCTACCACGTTACCGCGGGGCAATGGCCAAACGGTCATGATCGTCGACGACGAGAAAGCGCTGGTTGCGATCGCTGAAGAAATGCTCGCGGAGCTCGGTTATGAGCCCATTGGCTTCACTTCCAGCGTCGCGGCCCTGGACGCATTCCGCGAAGCGCCGCAGCGCTTCGATATTGTCTTGACCGATCAGACGATGCCCGAACTCATCGGCACCGATCTCGCTCGCGAGATCGGTCCGCTGCGCCCTGACGTCGCGATCATATTGATGAGTGGCTACAGCGGCGCACCGTTGGACGAGCGTGCGCGCGCGGTCGGGATCCACGAAGTTCTGCGCAAGCCGTTGCAGAGCAAGGACATCGCGGAGTGCCTGTGGCGCGTGTTGCGCTGACTCGACCGGCGCACGACGACGTCCACTCTAAGCCCATGCTCCTGCAGTTCCGAGCGCGAGGTGTTGCACGACGATCATGACGAAGCCGCTATTGGTTGCGGCTCGTCCCTGAACAGGACGTTGAGCCCTTCTGCGATGGTCGGATGCGTTAGGATCGCGTCACGCAGTACCGTATAGGGCACACTTGTCAACATTGCAGTTTGAACGACTGCATTCAGCTCGCCCGCCTCCGCGCCGAATGCCGTGAACCCGAGAATGCGATCGCTATGCGCGTCGACCAATGCCTTGAGGAAGCCGCGCGTCTCGGAGAGCGTTCGCGCCCGCAGCACCGCCGCCATCGGAATCCTGGCGATGCGATAGGCAATGCCCGCGCGCTGCGCTTCCGCTTCATTCAGCCCAACACGCGCAAGCTCCGGATCAGTGAACACGCAGTAAGGGATCAAACGGTCGCGAGTGGTTCGGCGGCCGCCGTTCCAATTGTCCCGCACGATCCGGAAGTCATCGAAACCGACATGTGTGAATTGGGGGCTCCCGGCACAATCACCCACGGCCCATACGCTGTCCGCAGTGGTTTCCAGGCGCTCGTTGACGCGGACGTAGCCGCGCGCATCGAGTTCGACGCCGGCCGTATCAAGTCCAATCCCATGAGTGTTCGGCTCACGCCCGGCCGCCACCAGAATGTCGCTGGCATCGATGGCACGCTCGCTATCCGCGGTGCGAATGTGCATCTGAACCCCCCGGCCCGAGCGGCCCTTCACATTCGAGACCTGTGCGCTTAGCACTACCTCGATACCTTCATCCTCGAACAGTTGTAGCAGCGCCAGTCCGACGTCGCTGTCCTCGCGCGAAGCAAGTTGCGGTGCTTGGTCCACGACAGTCACGCGACTGCCGAAGCGCCGCATCGCCTGGGCAAACTCGAGCCCGACATAGCCACCGCCGAGCACGAGCAGATGATCGGGAACATGGTCCAATTCGAGTGCTTCGGTGTGCGTAAGGGGCTTGCATTGGGCGAGACCCGGCACAGCCGGAATAGCCGCGCGTGTCCCAACGTCGACAACGACGCGCTCGGCTGCCAGAACCCTGGAACCGCCATCCTGCAGTTTGACCTCGAGAGTCCTTGGCGCAACGAAGTGTCCGTCGCCGAGGATCAGCTCTGCCCCACTTTTCTCGTATTGCTCGCGGTGAATGGCAATCAAGTCATCGACCATCGTTTGCTTGCGATGACGCACGCCATTCATGTCCACTTGTAACGCACCGGAGGCGATGCCGAACTGCGCGCCGCGACGAAACAGTGCGGCAACTCGCGCACTGTGAATGATGTTCTTGCTGGGCAGACAGGCGATGTTCGGGCACGAGCCGCCGATCATGCCACGTTCGATGACAGCAACTCGCTTCCCGGCCCTGGCGAACGTCCAGGCGAGATATTTTCCCGCCTCACCGCTACCCAGTATCAGAATCTCGTAACGCTCGATCTCTGGCATGGTTGGCTACAACCTCAAGGCTGCCAGCCCCGCCCGTGCAATCTCGACATCATCCATTCTCACGATGAGAGTCGGCCAACCGCCGTCGTCACACACGGCGATCACGCCACGCAGATGTTGGCGGTCCGCAGCCGCTTCTGCCGCTGCAACCATCTTGCGGGCCGCTTCCAGGGTAAGCGCCTTCTTCTGCGTCAGTTGCGCCAACGCACCCTGCATTGCAAGCGTCATCGCGCCAACCACGAAACAAAACAACATAAAGGTCTTACGCATTACCGGGCCTTCACCGTTCGGCCACCTGGGTTGGTGTACTCACACCATATAACTGCGCAACAGCGTGCATCTCCGCGGCAGTCAGTTGAGAGGCAATGGTCCGCATGAGTTCATTGATGTCATTCTGGCGCGAGCCTTCCGCGAAGGCGGCTAACTGGCGTTCGATGTACGCTGGTTGTTGACCCATGAGGCGTGGTGCACCGAGTTTGATTGCACTCGGACCGTGGCAGGACGTGCATGGAGGGATACCCCGTGCAGGATCACCGGCAAACACCAGCCGTACGGGGACATCATCCTCACGAAGGGTGTGGCCGCCTTGCACGCCCCCGCCGTGTGGGGCCGGCATCCCAGAACGTCGACTGGCAAAGTACGCCGCAACATCAGCAGACTTCTCAGTTGTGAGCGCCGAGGCTATCGCATTCATCACTCCGGATGAGCGCTTCCGCGTCCGAAAGTCATCGAGCTGCTTGAAGATGGTCGCCGCCTCCATGCCTGCCAGCGTGGGATAGAGCTCGGAGCGGCTGACACCCCGGTCCCCGTGACAGGGCGCGCAATTGAGAGCTATGAAGGCGCCGTGGTCGACGTTGCCTTTGTCGATGGTCGCAAGCGTCTCGGGCGTCCATGCTATGCGGCTGGGCGTGCGCAGCGGAGGCCGCAGCTCCAGAGCCGCACTGTTATCCGACGTAATGCCGAGACCGCGACAGATGGCCGCCCATACTCCAAAAGTTGGGCCCCCCTGCTGTGGCCGGCTCACGAGGAAGCCGAGGACAAAGGGGACGACGATCAGTACCGCCGCAATCTTCCAACCGGTCCGGGGCCAGGGATTGTCCGTCTTGAAGGGACCTTTCTCGCGTGCCATTACGGCCCTCCCGCAGATGCCGGCGCCGTCACGAGAACGGCGGGGACGCTATGACTCTTCAGAAAAAAGAACTGTCCGATCGGATAGCCATACGAAGTGATCATCAACACGGCCACGATCGCGTTCCAGAGTCCAAAGCCGTTGAGCGATGCCGGCACGCGCTGTGGCGGGTTGACGGCAAGCGCGAACTGCAGGGGCTGGGTGAGCGTCCGCTCCCCGAAGTGCGATCGGATGAGGATCACGATCAGCAGGATCGCCGAAGCGAGGAGAATCAGTCCGCCAACAGCCGAGACGACGACGAGGGGCGCCATCGGCTTCATCATCGGCAGGTTGTAGTCGAAGATCGCCACCCGCCGGGGCTGGCCCATAAGACCTGCGATATGCCATGGAATGGTGGTGACCAGCATTCCGATGAACCACAACCACAGCTGCGTGCGCGCCAGCGCCTTGGAAACGAGCGGCTTGCCCGTAATGCGCGGCCACATCTCATAGGCGATCGCGAAATACATGCCCACCACCGCACCGCCGAAGATCAGGTGGAAATGTGCCGTGACCCAGGAGGTGTTGTGGATCATGGCATTCATCGCGTAGCTCATGTTGACGATCCCGCCGAAGCCCCCCAGGCCGAGCATGATCAGTGACAGGCCGACGGCCAACACCATCGGCTCATCCCACGGCAGCGCGCGGATCCAACCTAGACGACCCCGACCGCCGCGATGCCGGCCCGCGATCTCCAGACTGGCGGTGATCGAGAAAACCGTCAGGAGCGTGGGTAAGACGACCAGGAAGGTCAGCGAGGACTGGACGAACTTGAAACCCACGCCGTGCTCGGGGTCCGCCAGCAGGTGATGCATGCCGACGGGCAACGAGAACACCAGGAACATGATGAACGTGAGCCGTCCCATGGTGTCGCTGTAGAGTCGCCCGCCGGCGGCTTGTGGAACCAAGGTGTAGAAGGCGATGTAGGCCGGCATGAGCCAGAAATAGACGATCGCGTGCAAGGTGACCGAGAAGAGCGTACGAGCCAGGGAGGCATCGATCAGATCGCTCCAACCGAAAGCCCGCGGCAGAAGAATACAGGCCAGCTCGAGAATTACACCGGAGGCGGCCCATGCCCAAAGAAATGCAGTCGCCGTGATTGCAAACATCGGCAACGGTACCGGCCGTCCCGGATTTTCGCGCTTCCAAGCTGCCATGTTGATGATCATCAGTACAACCCAGATCATGGAACCGCCGACGAGAAGGAACGCACCGCCGTAATACCAGCCGCTCGCGAGAAGCGGCGGATAGAAGGTGTAAAGCACGGAGGCTTGTCCAGAGACGATGGCCGCCGCGGCCATGAGCGTACCTACCAGACAGATCCAGAATCCAACCCAAGCAGCCTTGGCACCACGGATCGGCCGACCGAGGCTCGTCGCGCAAACGGCGTAGCCGAATCCCATCGCGAAGAAGGTGGTGAGTACATAGGCCATCACCGTCCCATGCAGGGTTACCGAGGCGTAGTAAGCGTTGGGATCGTCGAACGGTACTGGCAAGGGGCTGCGCATCAGCATCTGCCAGGCTCCGAGTAGGACGGCCGGCAAAAACAGGCCGAACGCGACCCAGTAGTGATACAGCGCCAGTTTGTTACTTTCTTGCACAGCGTGTCCTCTCGAGCGGCCCTCGACCTGCGAAGGTGTCTTTACCGACGACCGATACGCGTGTCCACATGGCGTGGTGGCCGAGTCCACAGAATTCGTGACAGGGCATCTCGTACTCGCCTACGTGGCCAAATTGGGTGCGCACTTCGGCGACGAACCCCGGTACCACCATCGTGTTTATGTTTGTTTCGGGCAGCAAAAAACCGTGGATAACATCAGCACTCGTGAGACGCAACCTCACCGGTGTATTGACAGGTACCTGAACGCAGTTCGGCACGAATTCGTACTGCTCGGCGATGATTCGCACGGTCGCGGAGCCATCCGGCTCGACGGCCGTACCCAGATTGCTCTCCGCGAACTCTCCGCCCAGGTGCAGAGTCACGGGCTGGATGACTTCGACGTTGCTGGCCGGGTGCATGGCGCCGACGATACTGGTCAGTACGACAATGACCAACATGATGATGAGCATCACGGACATGGTCGTGAGCCAACGCTGCTCGGTACGGGCAACGACCTCTTCCGGTACAATGCCGTCGGGGAGCGGGCGAAGCATGGGATGTGCGGTTTGCTCAGCCAACGGGACCCCTCCCCATGAACAGCAGGAAGTAGAAGAGCATCCAGCCCAGGAAGAGCAGACCGACGGCGATGACCGAGACCGTCAACGCACCGATCGGGCCACGCTCGAGCGCCTCCGCGGCGGTTGCCGCCCCGACCGGCGCGGCAACGTGCTCTTTATCTGCCGCGGCCGATTGATGTGACTCGTGGAGTTCCATGACTAACGGCCCTCCTGGCTCAATGAAGCTTCCAGCGACGGAGCGAGATGTTGGTAGTAGGCGGCCACCGCGGCAACGTCCTGTGGACTCAGTTTCGCCGCGACGGTCGCCATGCTACCTTCGCTGTTTTTGCGAAAACCCTTCTGCCACATTTGCAGATTGAGCACAATGTACTGACCATACTGGCCCGCGAGGTACGGAATCGCGGGAGGCTCACCGGCGCCGCCGGGGCCATGACAGGCGTTACAGGCCGGAATCTCCTCCGCGGAGCTTCCTACTCTCGCAAGCTGCTCACCACGCTTTAGCATCGCCGGGTCCGCGGGCTTCTGAGGTACGAAGGGAGCGTCCGTGTTGGCGTAATAGACGGCGACATCGGCGATCTCCGCATCTGACATCGCCTTGGCGACCTGCGACATCAGCGCGCTGTTCCGCACTCCCGAGGCGAAGTCGTGCAATTCCTTCGCGAGATATTCGGCCGACTGCCGTGCCAGCCGAGGGAACGCGCCGCTGCTGTCGGACTCGCCGTTGAAAGCGTGGCACTGTGCACAGGGCGGCGCACCCTTGGGTGTGCCTTGTGCGGCAATCAGCGCCCCATGCTTGGCGTCAGGCACATGATCCGATGTCTGTGCATGCAATGGAACGACCGACCCTACGTAAACCAACATAAGAACTGCGGTCAGGGTGAGAGCGCGAGGGCTTCTCATGTATGTACCATCGGTCCAGGTGACTTCAGATACTGCTTCTTGATCGCATCCAGCGCCCAGTAAGTCAGCGCTCCAAGGGTAACGGAGTAGTTGTATGTTCCGTTCTGGGGAAACGCAGAGGCGCCTAAACTAAACACGTTGGGCACGTCCCAGCACTGCAGGTATCGATTTACGACGCTCGTCGAGGGGTCGTTGCCCATGACTGCGCCCCCACAATTGTGGGTGCTTTGATAGAAGGTGCTGCTGTACGGACGCTTGGTGCCTCCCCTGATCACGGCCTTCGCGCCCATGGCATTTCCGATTTCCACCACCTTGTCAGCGATGTACTGGGACATGCGGATGTCGTTATCGGGGAAGTCGAATGTCATCCGCAGCAGCGGCTGGCCCCACGCGTCCTTGTACGTGGGATCCAGATCCAGGTAGTTGAGCCGGGTCGGCAGAGACGTGCCGTGTTGTTGAATCAGGATCGTGTGATTGTAGTGTCGGGCCACGGCGCGCTTCCACTCCCGTCCCCAGGCAGGTGTCCCCGGCGGCGTGGGGTGGAACTCGATCGGGCGGCCACCGGTCATGATCGAGCCGACGTACTGCCCGCCGATGAATCCGAGCTTCGAATGGTCGAAGTTGTCTCCACCGAAATCGTCGATCATGGTGCCTGGCGCACCGG
The DNA here is from genome assembly GCA_034668025.1 of Gammaproteobacteria bacterium. Lineage (GTDB taxonomy): Bacteria > Pseudomonadota > Gammaproteobacteria > Steroidobacterales > Steroidobacteraceae > 13-2-20CM-66-19. Next base: position 12,835 of record JAXDQF010000070.1, read on the forward strand.
AAGACATGAACGCATTGACGTTGATACTTTCGTCCATGAAGGCCGTAGCGCCGCCGGTCGTCTGATAGCTGTAGTTGCGGCCGACCACACCCTTGCCGGTCTTCGGGTCGTAAGGTGTGCCGATGCCCGACAGCAGCAGCATGCGCACGTTGTTGATCGGGAACGCGGTGACGAACACCATCTGCGCCGGTTGCTCGAATTCCCGGCCGGCGTCATCGACGTACGTCACGCCTGTGGCCTTCTTGCGTGTGTTGTCGAGATTGATCCGCAGGACCTGACAGTTGGTCCGTAGCTCATAGTTCGGGTTCTTGAGCAACACCGGCAGGATCGTGGTCTGCGGACTGGCCTTGGCGTAGTGCTCGCAGGCGAACCGCTCGCAGAATCCGCAGAAGACACACTGTTCGAGCTTCAGACCCAGTGGGTTGGTATAGGGTCGGCTCAGATTCGCCGAGGGTTGCGGGTATGGGTGGTAACCGAGCTTCTCGACGCCCTTGCGGAACAGGGCCCCGAAGTAGGTCTCCTTCATGGCCGGGTTCGGATAGTCCCGGGCGCGCGGGGCCTCGAACGGATTGCCACCTGGCAGAATCTTGCCGTTGATGTTTCCCGCCGCGCCACTCACACCCAACAGGTATTCGAACCGGTCGTAGTGAGGCTCGAGCTCCTGGTATGTGACCCCCCAGTCTTGAATGGTGAGCTCGGGGCCGCAGGCGTCCAGAAATTTCTGACCATACCGGTCCAGGTGATGTGTGCGGTAGATGAAGTCCGCGACCTGAAAGCGGAAGCTCTGACCGTTCCAGTGGACGAATGAGCCGCCCAGACCGGTCCCGGGCAGAAAGCTCGCCCAGCGCCGGATCGGCAACGCGACTTGGTCGGAGGAGTTGCGGAAGGTCACCGCCTCCCTGACGTTATCCTGCATCTGTGCCTTTCGAACAGCAAAGCGCAGCTCGTCGTGCATCCCGGGCGCCTGGAAGTCCGGTACCGTGTTGCGTTCCGAACCCCGCTCGAGCCCGACTACCTTCAAACCTGCCTGCGTCAGCTCGTATGCGGCCATGGACCCGGTGAGGCCGACACCGATCGTCACCGCATCTACCGGTTTCAGTCGCGTCACCACGCTCATTCTCCTGCGCCACTTCGCGCCGGCAAGTACGCCGGGATGTTGGGATCGGGGTGAATGTGCCGGCTCGCATCCTCGGCCAGGCTCATCGGCGGCCGGTCGAATTTCATGCCGTGACGATCCACCAGGTCGTAATACGAGGCATAGGCGCCGGGAAAGCCGATCATCCGCCAACTCAACATGTCACGGTTGCCGCCGTAGACCGGATCACTGAAGAAACCCTCGAGCGTCAGCTCCCACAGTTGCTCGAAGAACACGTTGCCCGGCACTCCACCCAGGTCCCGGCTACCTGTCTGCAGTCCCTTCAGGAACTCGTCCTGCTGAGCCGGTGTGACGTGCGCAAAGGCAGCTCCTGCGGGTTCTTTGTGGATGGCGGCCAGCGCTTTGTGGAACAGCTCCGCAGGGGTGTACGGAAGTTGGTATCCCTGACCCGGTATGCCAGGCTGCCAGGGGCCACTGCGGTACAGCCGCTCGCCCGCGCCCCAGGCGCCTCCCAGCTGCAGATCCATATAGTTCGGCACGCCGGCCTCGATTGCACCGCCCCACTCTTCATCCGCTGGAATGAGCCGCGCAACGGCCGCTTCGACGAACACGCCTTCTTCGGCATTGAAGAAGCGATAGTTGCGGGGGGTGCTTCCAGCCGCGCCCGCGGCGACCGCCTGCTGGGTGGACAAGGCGGCTGTTGCCCCGATCGCTCCCGTGAGCTTTAGAACGGATCTGCGGGAGATTGTGGACATGTTGTTACCCTGAAACGATCGCTATGACGATGAGGCAACTGCAATCACTTGCTCCGCCGAAATCCGCGCTTGCTGTGGCTGTAGAAGTGGCCGGAGCGAACACCAGGGTTATGGCGGAAAATTCCCCCGCTATTACATGACCGGGCGCGCATGTTTCATCTGTAACGCAACACCCGCTCAGGCCACGGACAAGCGGGTCGGCTGCCTCGAGGGACGGTTTCGGAACGAAAACGGAACTTCGAGAGAACGACCGCGGGCTCGAACGCGCCTACTCTCCTCTTGTAAATCAACGAGTGGAGGGAGTCTCATGCGTAGACGCGCAATCATCACCGTGTCGGGAACCCTGGCTATGTTTGCCATGGTCCTTGGTACGGCGATCTGTTCCAATACATTGGCGGATGAGAGCGAGTCTCGGACGCCTATCTACAACCCCTACCCACCTGGGATTCTCCCGTCCGATTTGGATTCGGAGCTCGCGAGAGTACTGCGCGAGGTCGATGTCCTCGAGGCCAGAGCCATCGCACGCTGGCAGGCCCTGCCCCCCCCAACTCTGACAGGACAGCCGCCAACACTTCAGGGCACCGGTACCGAGGCAGTGGAGACACTCGGCGAGCTCATGAACTACGACAAAACGATGTCCCCCAGGAACAATGAGGCCTGCGCGTCCTGCCACATGCCGTATGTGGGTTTCAGCGGGCCGATTCCCTCGGTGAATCTGACTATGATCGCGTATCCCGGCACGGCTCACTTCCGGGCTGGCAAGCGGACCGCGCAGCGATACACGTATGCACCCTTCTTCCCCGTATTGCAGTACAACGAAGTACAGGGCAGCTTCTTTGGTGGAAACTTCTGGGATTCACGCGCGACTGGATACCTGCTGAGGAACGCCGACGCCGAGCAGGCGCAGCATCCGCCTGTCGACACTCAGGAGATGGGCAACCCTGACACTGCCTGCATCGCGTACAAGCTGTCACGGTCCAAGTACAAATCACTCTTCGAGCAGGTATGGGGCAGCGGCTCGTTGGATATCAGATTTGCACCCGATACCGCGCAAATCTGCGCAACCCCTGGAGGCGCCGCGATTTTCGGTTCGAACACCACTCCAGTTCGCCTGAGCCCGGAAGACCGTGTCCGCGCAAACTCGGTCTACAACCACTGGGGTCAGTCCCTCGACGCCTACGAGCAGTCAGTGCAGGTGAGCGCTTTCTCATCGAAATTCGACGCGTACCTGAAAGGCACGTACACGCTGACCGCTGATGAGAAAGCCGGCTACGCCCTCTTCCGGGGCAAAGGAAATTGCAATTCATGCCATCTGGATGGCAGGTCAACCGCCCCTACGCCGGCAGCGCCCCAAGGCACCGCCCCGAACAGCGAGGACACCGGCGCAGCGGCATCCACCGCGCCTTTGTTCACCTGCTTCGGCTCGGCCAATCTCGGCCTGCCTCTGAATCCCCGCGACGCGATCTTTTATCAGACCACGCCGGATGCCAGCGGATTCACTGCCAATCCCGCCGGCTTTGGCTTCAGGGATCTGGGCTTGGGATCTTTCCTGCGCGGCGTTGCCGCCCCCAACCCGAACCGCAACTGGACGCAATATGCGCCCACCAGCGATGGGCAGATGCAGACCTCTACGGCACGCAATGTTGCCATGACACCGTCAAAGTGTTCCACCACCGAGGCGCCAGGGCCTTACTTCCAGAAGGAGTTCTTTCACAACGGCTACATCAAGAGCCTGAAACAGCTCGTTCACTTCTACAACACGCGCGACAAGCCCGGCTACCAGTACAACGTCACTTCCGGACACTGCCCGAAGGGAACGACTGAAAAGGTGGACTGCTGGCCCATGCCGGAGGTTTCGAACAACATCGACATGACGATCGGCAATCTGGGCCTGTCCGATCACGAGGAGGACCAGCTCGTGGCCTTTCTGCGGGTCCTGACAGATGGCTTTACGAGACCTTACCCCAACAGCGATACATATACCGGTGCTTGCAAGACCGGTGGCTCGGCTGCGACGCAAGGCAATGAGTTCCTCATTCCGACACCGCCTCTGCCGCCCTGCTCAGCGGGGATCTGCGGTGTCCCGCCGCTACCCGGTCCGCAGCCGATTCTGTAGGGATCGAGCGGTGTAGAAACGTGGGCGCATGGAGGTCGGCAGCCGGCCTCCATGCCGCACGTCAACCCGCCGAGGAATATCAAAGAGTCATTCCACTGGAGGTCTGTTCATGAACAGGTTGAATGTGACACTGGTTGCTACGGCCGCAGCCGTCGGCGCGCTTCTCTCAAACTCAATCGGCGCTCAGTCAAATGCTTACATTGCCCAGGAGCTTCCTCCCGCCGCGAAGGTAACGCGCGTGCACATCACGCGCGGACCTCAGCTGGAATCGGCTAACGACAATTCGGCCATCATCAGTTGGAAAAGCAACAACCCCGGAGGGTCGGATGAGCATTACGGCGTCGTGCACTACGGTACGAGCCCCAGGGAGCTCACCCGGACCGCGAAATCGCACATCCGACTGAACCAGACCCATTCATACACCGTCTTTCGCGTGCGCGTGGAGGGCCTCGCGCCGGGAACAACGTACTACTACACGGTTGATTCGATGGAAGCCAGTGGCAGGGGCGACGGCGTAAAGAGCGCAATCAACCAGTTCAGGACATCCGGCCCCGGCGAGCGAGTCGCAGCCTACCGTCCACAAGAGTCGCGCAGCAACTGACGGTATTCCGCGGCACGCCGCCACTCGGCCGCCGCTTCGAAGTGATGCGCGAGCTCGAGTACAACTGCATCCGTAAGCTCCGGGTGCAGCACCTCCAACCGCTCGCCGATGCGCCGATGCAGCCTTGCTCTTTGTCCCGGCGCCAATCGGTCATAGATCACCCGGCGGTACAGCGCGTGCACGAATTCGTACCGCTCGGAATGGGTCCCGTCGGGAAAATGCCGGGTGGCGACCCTTCGGACGATCTGGTGGCGGCGGAACAAATCCTCGCACAGGTCTTCGAGCCTCTGCGAATCAACATCCGCGTCCAGGTTGATGGCCGTCGCTGAGAAAGAAGCACCTGCGATACTCGCGAGTTCCAGCACGCGCTGCTCTTGGGGAGAGAGTCGCTCGATCTGCGCCTCGATCATCCGGCGCAGATCATCCGGCACCACCAGGTCGATTTGCGCCAGTGGCACTTGGAGCTGCCAACTTCCATTCTCCCGGCAGATCACAGCTCGCTTCGTCATGTGATCCAGGGTGGCCGTCATAAACAGCGGATTGCCTTCTGAATGCCGATGCAGCAGCGCGGACAGACCCTGCGGCACGCTCGCGCCGGACGAGCGGAGCGCGAGATATTGCCCCACCTCCGCTTCGGTCAGCGGCTCCAGCGCGAATTCATGACACAGCCGATGAACCAACAGATCCTGCTCGAGCGCCTTCAAAGGTTGGTTACGGGACTCCACATCCAGGGGGCGGCAGGTGGCGATGAGCATGATCCTGGCAGGTCCCGGTCGCCGCGCGAGCGCGGAAATGAAGTCCATCGTGGAGTGATCGACCCATTGAAGGTCTTCGAGAACCAGCAACAGGGGATATTCTGCGGTGATTGTCTCCAGCGCCTCGCAAATCTCACGCAGCATTCGCATACGCGTGGTCCCCAGGATCTCCCGTTGCAACATCTCGCGGTGTTCGCGCTCGAGCAGCGCCGGGAACTGAACCAGCCAGGTTGGCGCTTGCGCCGCCAGGACCCGGACAATCGACTCTGCCTGCGAATCGCCGCACAATCGCCCCAGTGCATCGAGCATCGGGTAATACGGTTCCTTGCCTCCATATCCCTCCACGCACTGCCCGGTTGCAATGCGAATGGAGATAGTGGCTGAGGCGCTCTGGCGGAGGAATTCGTTGACCAGGGCGGTCTTACCGATCCCCGCTTCTCCGGTAATGAAGACGATCTGACGCTCGCCTCGGATCGCCTGTTGCAACCCGCCATGCAATTCGGTGAGTGCTCGGTTGCGCCCGACGAGCTTGCCTTGTTGAGCCCGCACCGACACGGACGTGGTGGGAGCGACGTGCTGGCTGACGGGGGCAATGAAACGGTAACCGCGTTTAGGCACGGTTTCGATGAACAAAGGGTTCTTCGGACAATCTCCGAGTGCGTTGCGGACATCGAGGATGCGCTTCTTCACGGCCTGGGGCTCGACCATTCTGTCGGGCCACACGCCCTCGAGGAGCTCCTCATGTGTCACCAACTGTCCCGCGCGCTCGACGAGGTACTCCAGGACGGCGAACGCCTTGGGCGTCACCAAAATGCGCTCTTCGGACTCCTTTTGGCCGATCCGCCAGAGACACTGGTTGAGGATGTCGAGGCGGAATGGCGCGAATTCCTTCATCGGCAACATGACTTTCAACTCCCAAAGCTCGAAAGCCATTACTCCCTGCTCGCGCCACGCTCATGCCACAGCCTGCAATGCGCCCGGCCACCAGCGGCAGATTCGTGAGGCTTACCACTGGCCTGCAGACTCACAGCGAACCATTACGGCACGGTTTCACGGCGCGGCGCCCGGATTTCAAATGAAACGCGCTGTTGGTCCATGTCGCGGGACTGGCGCGCAACACTTGTCTACACTGCAGTAACGCTACACAGCTTGGAATCTACCAATGGCAATGACAGTGACCTTCGAGCGCCCTGACGGACAGACTGTGCAGGGCTACCTGGCCGAACCGCAGCACGCTGCGGGTGCGGCGGCAATCGTGGTCATCCAGGAATGGTGGGGGGTCAACGAACAGATCCGGGGCGTCGCCGACCGGCTGGCTGGCGCGGGCTATATTGCGCTCGTGCCCGACCTCTACCGCGGCAAATCGACGGTCGAGGCTGAGGAAGCGCATCATCTGATGACAGGGCTGAACTTCGCCGACGCAGCTTCGCAGGATATTCGCGGCGCCGTACAGTTCCTGAAGACCCGCAGCGGCAAAGTCGGGGTCACGGGCTTTTGCATGGGGGGCGCATTGGCGCTGCTGGCCTCGTGCATGTCCCCTGAGATCGACGCCGCCGTGGTCTGGTATGGTTGCCCGCCGCTGGAGTACATCGACGCAACCAAGATCCGGGCGCCGCTGCAGGGGCATTGGGCTACGCAGGACGAGTTCTTCCCCATCGCCACTATCGATTCGCTGCAGAACAAACTGCGCGAAGCCGGCGTAACTTTCGACTTCCATCGCTACCTCGCACACCACGCTTTTGCCAACGAGACCGCCGTCGGGCCAGGGCGCATCCCACAAACCCAATACGATCCTGTCTGGTCGCAGCAAGCATGGGATCGCACTTTCAGCTTCTTCGGCCGGTGGCTCAGATGAAACCGCGGCTTACGGCTCACTCACACTACGGCGCAGGGCGCGCGCAACCGGTTCAGCAATATCGCGTCGGGCGAGCGGCTTGCGGAGCACGTCGATGATCCCTACCGCCCGTGCGTGTGCGCTCAGTTGCATGTCGCTGTAGCCGCTCATGAGAATGATCGAGATGTCCGGCCGCAACTGCCGGATCCTGCGCGCAAGCTCGGTCCCCAAGAGATCGGGCATTCTTTCGTCAGTCAGCACGAGATCGAAGCGCTGTGGTTCCGCGCTAAACGCCTGCAACGCGGCGACACTCGAATCAAACCCTATTGGCTCGTAGCCAAGCTCGGCAAGCGTCTCTTCAGCGAGCGCAACCAACGGGCGCTCGTCGTCCACGATCATCACCGTCTCACCGTGCCCTCGCGGCACGTCGACCGGGGACTCGGTCAAGAGCTTTGGCGATTCGCTAGAGGCCGGTAGCCAGATCGTGAAGGTGGTGCCTGCACCTATCTGAGTCTCCACATCAATCGCCCCGCCGAGGTCGGCTACGATGCCGTGCACCAACGCAAGGCCAAGGCCCGTGCCGTCGCCGACCCGCTTGGTGGTAAAGAACGGATCGAACATGCGCTCGAGCACCGCGGGCGGGATGCCACTGCCGGAGTCGCTGACTTTGAGGCGCACATAGTGGCCGGCACAAAGCGTCCCATGCGAAAGTAAGCGGCCCTCGCCCACTGTTACACGATCAAGCGTTACTGTGAGCACGCCGCCCTGTGCCATCGCTTGCACCGCATTCATACAGAGGTTCATTGTGACCTGGTGGAACTGCGTCGCGTCGCCCAACACCGCAGTGTCAACCGCAGTGAGTCGGCTCTGGAGGCGCACCCCAACAGGCAGCGACGGTGCGAGCAGCTCGAGGGTCTCCTCGATAACCGACTGCAGGTGCAGCGGCACGCGCTCGCCCATTCCGCTGTGACTGAAGGCGAGGATCCGGTCGACGAGTGCCTTTCCACGTACTCCGGCGTGCACCACCTGATCGACCTGGCGGCGCACCGCATTGCCTTCACCCAGGTTGTTTTGCGCGAGCTCACCGTATCCGAGGATTGCGCCGAGGATGTTGTTGAAGTCGTGCGCGATACCACCCGCAAGTCGCCCGATCGCCTCCATTTTGGCCGCCTGCCGCAGCTGGCGCTGCATCTCTTCGCGCGCGCGCTCCTGTACCCGGTGTGCTTCCTCGACGCGTTTGCGCCGAGTGATGTCCATCATCGCTCCAACAAACTCCACATGGCCCGACTCACCCAACACGGGACGGGCCACCACCTGAAGATGCTTGACCGAACCATCGGCCATCAGCAACCGATACTCCAGGTCAAAATCCGTCTTCTCGTGTCGTGCGCGCTCGAGTGTTTGCTCGAGGAACCCCCTGTCTTGCGGATGCGTTTGTTGAAGCATTCGCGCCATGTCAGGTGGATCGGCCCGATCGAATTCAAAGATTCGAAACGTCTCCGCCGACCACCAGATCTCTCCGCTGGAGGCGTGCCAGCCGAAACTACCCGTGCGGCTCAAGTGCTGCGCTTCAGCCAGGTAGGCCTCGCTGCGCCGTAAGGCGCGCGTGCGATCGATCACGCGCTGCTCGAGCTCCCCATTGAGTCTTTCGATCTCCTCTTTCGCTGCCTTTAGCGCGGCGGTTTCGATGATCTGCCAAGCGCCGATGCGCCTCGAGACGGCGCATTGATGCGTGTGTGCCACGTCGAGAATGTCAAAACCGCTGCTTCCAACCAGCGAGTAAGTGCACAGCACGATCATCCGCTGATCGGCGATCGATTCGTTGAGGCTCCCTTCGTATTCCCAGAATTTCGGCCATTCCCGCGTCTGGGGCCAACCTGCATAACCGCTGACTCTGATGCCCTCATAACCGGCGTCGAGGGCCCGCTTCAGCCGCGCGCCCCATTCCTCTGTAACACGATTGAGATCGAAAACGCCCTCTTTGAGGTAGCAGTCCTCGCTCCGCATGAATTCGATACTCCTTCGAATCAACGGGGGGTCGGTAGCGGGAATAGCTCGGTTCAGCGCGCGCCAGGCATCCTCTTCGGTCAGGGAATCGGACAGCACCCAAAAGCACAACTCGTTGTTCTCGATGCCGGCTTTGAAATAGGGAACCAGCATCTCGATGAGATCCTCATCCGTTTCAAAGAAGACGCAGAAATGACTTCCCCAAGGCCGATCGCCGAGCACCTCCAGTCCGGTTTTGCGCACCGCCTTCGTTGTCTGCTGCATACTCAGCCTCGCGCTTTTCTATGGGGTGTTTGCAAGCCCCGCCTTACACAGAAAACCGGACCAGGCGGCTGTCGTCGCGGCTGCGATCTTCTCGGACGCGTGGGAGTTAGAAGACGAAACCAGCAGGCGACTGCCTGTTTTCACGATATCCTCGCCGAACGGATACCATTTGTTCAGCAGTGCGGCGAGATGCCCGCGATTTCCTCCGTCGCTATCGGCGATGAACCGACACAGAGCCACGGACCAGCGCTGGCTGCGTTGGGCATCAAGGAACAGATTGTCCGCCAGAAGCGCATCGAAGCTCGTGCTGAGCTCGCGCGCCATGATGGCGAATTGGCGCAGCGTGAGCTCGTCGCAGAGCGGCTTGATCACGAGATTCAAACCGACGAAGGCATCGTCCCAATCGAATGTGACCAGCAGACGCTCGATCCCTCGTCGCATCGCCTGCCACTCAGGATGCTCTTCCCACGTCTGTCGCTCGGTGTTGCCGAAGGCGCGCGCGGGGTACGCAAGACCGAGTTGCTTGGTGCGATAGGCGACGCGCTGGATACGGCGCAGGTGATCGGCGGTCTGGAAGGCCGCACAATTGCCGATGTAGCTCGAGGGCGCGAGCTGCTGGACGTAGGCGGACATCATCAGCAGCCCGTGCGCCAGGTACCGGGTCGGTGTGAGGCAGGTCTGCAGAAGATCAAGGACGGTGCGCGACAGATTTTGTTCGGGGAGGGCCGCGAATTCGCGCAACATCCCATCGACAACAGTCTCATTCTCGTCCTGGCCCTTCACATAGGCACGATAGGTAAGCTGGTCCGGGTCGCGGAACAGGTCCCAATCTGCAACCTTCAGAGGGGTGCAGTCGCGGTGTTTTTTCAGCCAGAGGTTGCCATGAGCATTTGGGGGCAACTCGAGCGGGGGCTCGCGCATGGTGTGGTTCAGCTTGTGCGTGACCACTTCGTATTCACTTGGCTTGCGACCAAGCTCTCCGAAAGTGGACCAAGTCTTGAGCCCGTGTCCCACGAGTTCCCTCCCGCCGCGGAAATGTGCTTTATGAGTTTCGGTAGTACCAGACGTATTCGTCAGCGCATGTCTTCAGGCGTCCCGAAAAGGACGGCATTTCGATCTCGAGCAGGTGCAATTCGTAAGGATGCCCAAGGTGCCGCTCCAGCGTCTGCTTGGTGAGGCGGCATGTCTGTTCCGTGTGGATGCGGACGTAATCGCCGCGATCGAGGATGCTGATCCGCTTTCCGGGATTGTCCTCGGCGATCGCGCGCGCAACGGATTCGGCCAGATCGCCTACACGGAGCACGGGACCGACCCAATTGGCCTCTCCCTCGCCGGGGTTGTCGAGAGACCCGGCGCTCATCCGCTGAGACCGTCAACGCGGACTCTGCCTTCGACGATCTCCAGGTGCAGGCGCTTGAGACAAGCCTTCCGGGGATTGATCCCGGCGCCCGTCGCGGCATCGAATTGCCAATGATGCACGTGACACGTCAATACGGCGCCCGACAACTCACCCTCGACAAGCGCGGCCCCTTGATGAGGGCAGCGCCCGTCATAAGCGTGGATCTGGCCGCCGAGCCTGACAAGCAATATCGCGACATCGTGGACCCGAAACGCCGCCATCTCCCCGTCCCAGATGTCCTCGACGCGGCACACTTCCACAAGAGGTGATCGTTGCGATGAGCCCTTTACTGTTTCCATCGTACGTCGATCCAATGCAGTGGCCGTAGCGAGAGTTGGCTCACGCGGACCTCAGCTGGAACAAGGCGTCCATCGATCAACACCTCGTAGCTGCCCGCCGATTTGGCAGGTAGGCGCCGGCGGACGGAATGTGCAGCTATTTTCGCCGCCACGTCGCCGATCGTGTCTTCGCTGTCGGCTGTTACAAGGTGGGCGGTAAAGTCGCCGATGAAGTGGCCATAGATCGGGAGCATCAGCATGTCTCCGTCTTATTAGGTGGTGTCACGCGGCCGGCCGGTCGCGGTCGAATTCCGCTGCCCAGCGATAGTCATAAGCGTCCTCTCCCATCACCTCTGGCGTTATGGCCATCCACGCCAAGGTACCCGCGAGGTTTGGCGGCTGAATGAAGCCTGCGATAAAGCGATCAACCAAGTTGAAATGTCCGGCATAGCGCGCCGGCTCGACGTCGAAGCACCATTTGGACACGTGGGAATCGAAATGGTAGGTGCGTCCATCGTATTGGCTCTCGAAGCACTCGAGATGATGACGGTCCCAGTGTGTGCCGATCGGAAGCTGCGTCAGGTTGCAGAGCGCGGGCAGTGTATCTGGCAGCGTCTTTGCCATGTCCCCATTGTTGATGTTCTCGATGATCTCATCCCACAGCACGCCCCAGCTTTGTTCCCAGTCCGGATACTTGCTATTGAGCCATTGCCGCTCGGCGCGAGACACGCCGGCATTCGGCTTCCAGAACAGTGTCGGGCGCCAGAACCACATCCCCAGATGCAGAGCATGATGGCCGTGGTCGAGGCATTTGAGGAAGGTCTCCCAATACCACGGCCGCTCGAGGCCGTAGTCGCGCAACATCCGCTCGTGCTGATCGACGACCCACTCCAGCATGAATTCTTTGAACGACATCGTCCGCTTTCCCACCGGCGTGTAATAGTCCATCGCCGTTCCCGTTATCGCCTGAAACAGTCGGAAAGCGCGCCAGAAGCTCACATCGATGACCCGCTGGGCACGCAGTGGATCGTGCTTCATCAGAATTTCCAGCGTCGGGAAGCCCTGTTGTGCATGCCGCGCTTCGTCCGTCTGGATGCTGGAAAGCAGATTCGAGAAACCGATATCGCCGGACTTCATTGCGTCGGCGGCGAGCGCGACGAACTGCATGTTCGTGAATCCGTGCTCCAAGGTGAGGTGCACGGCAAGTGCGGCATCGACGCAGTTGGCGTTCAGCAGCCAGTCGTCACAAAAGTTTCGAATGGCGACGATACCCCACTGGTTCGTGTGAAAGGCCTTTTGGCACCAATCGAAGCGGGGATCGTGCTTCAGCAGATCATGTGAGAACAACAGTTGGAGCTGCGCGTGTCGGATCTCGTCGAGCATGCCGAACACCGAGATGTTGCGCCAGCGGGGGCTCGGCGCGAAGCGCGCGAAATGGCCGAGCATCGTAACCGCCATCTGCTCGACCATACACAACGCACCCATATGGAAGTGCGAGATGGCTGCGACGGCGGGGTCGAGTTGCTCGTAGACATGAGCGCGCTTGAGCGCGTCGCGCACGCCGCCAACACCGGCCTCCTTTTCACGCTGGACCCCGACATAGTCGCGGTAGGATATTCGAAACGGCTCTTCCCACCCCTGCCACGCCGCTTTCGGAACGCCGCTGCTTCCAGTCCATTCAGCGGGAAAAGCATCGCTCTCCTCGACATAGGAGAGCGTCCAGTCGAGGTCATGCGAAATTTCGTACCAATCGTCGCGGTTCAGCAGCCTCATGGGATCCGTCCTTGCCTGCGTCCTGCTGAAGATGCCTTGCACCCGGCAGGAGGCTGGCTTCTCAAACCGGTGAGTTGATGCGCGATTCGCGAGAGTTGCACGCTCCAACGGCAACGCCCAAGGGGATTGGTGTCAGGATAATCCCTTCACCGGCGGCTGACTACCCGCAAACGGGGCGGCCAACCGAGACAACGGGAAGACCATGGGCTCGATCAAAGGGGGCATGGGAGCTCGCGCAGATACGCCGTTTCGGTGCGGATCAGCGGGCAGGACGAAGCAACTCGTTGGCTTCGCCGCTGGCACACCGACAGCCCGACCCACAGCTCAGCTTTCCCGGTACACGGCTGGTGACCGATGACCACCCGCTCTTAGCCGGACCACCGGGTCCGGCGCAGATCCTTCCAGGGACCGCCATCAACGTAACGCTCGGGATATAGAGCTTTCGAACGCGGGTCTTCCGCGGCGTCGAGTTGAAGGACCATCCACTTCGGATACGGGATGCCAGGATCGGACGCCGCGTCCAGAAGTCGGACTTCTTCGTCTGCGAGTCGCAGGTCTACCGCACCGATGTTATCTTCCAGTTGCTCGACTTTGCGGGCAGCGACGATCACACTGCTCACTGCTGGCCGTCCTAGCACCCACGACAGCGCCGTTCGGGCCGGGCTCGTGTCGTGCCGACCGGCCACCTCCTTCAGCGCTGCCACGACGCGGTAGCCCATCTCCTTGTCGAAAGGTACGAAGGAACCGGCCTCCGCGAATCGCGTACCGGCAGGAGCAGGGTTGGTACGGGTGTACTTGCCCGAAAGGAAACCGCCGGCAAGCGGGCTCCAAACCAGGATACCGATCTTGTGGTACTCGGCGAACGACTGGAACTCGTATTCGAGACCCCGGCCGACGAGGCTGTAATACATCTGCGCCGTTACGAATTTTTCCAGCCCCAGGCGCTCCTGCAGCATAACCGCGGTCGCAGACTGCCATGACATGAAGTTGGAGAATCCGATATAGCGGACCTTCCCCTGGCGCACAACATCGTCGAGCGTGCGCAACGTCTCCTCGAGCGGCGTGTTGCTGTCCCATCCATGCATCTGGTAAAGATCGATATAATCGGTCTGCAGCCGTTGGAGACTGCCTTCCACTTCGCGCATGATGTTCACGCGGGTCGCGCCGCTGCGATTGATATTTTCGCCCATGGGGAGCCGGAATTTGGTGGCCAGGACGATTTCCTGCCGCACGCCCCGCAGGGCATTACCCACCAAAGTTTCACTTTCCCCGAGGCTATATACGTCCGCGGTATCAATGAAGTTGATGCCCCTGTCCAGGGCCAGCCTCACCATTCGCGTTGTATCCTCCTGACCGAGGTTGCCCATGTTCATCTTGCCGCCGAACTGCATAGTGCCAAGCGCCACTTCGCTGACGATGAGTCCTGTATTCCCCAATTTCCTATACTTCATTTCCCATACTCCTTCCGCTGCGAACGAAAAAAAGCGATCATCTCGTTGCGGGCACGCCGTAGTCAGACTCCGTGAACTGCAGTGTCTGCTTTTCGTCGGGCAATGCCTGGACCGTCCAGCCGCCACCCAATGCACGGATCAGCGACACGGCCGCCTGGGTCTGACGGACCCGGAGCTGGACCTCGGTGAGTTGTGTCGCGAGCGCCTGAATCTGCGCAACTGACACACTCAGATAATTGTCGAGTCCGTCCTTGTACAACATCGTCGAAATGGACAACGCCTGCCCGGCCTGATCGCTGGCCTCGTGCTCTTGCTCGCCCTCAGTCGCCAGCCGTTGGGTCTGGCTCAGTCCGTCCTCCACTTCCTGGAAGGCAGCCAGCACCGTCGCGCGATAGTTGTCGCGCGTCTGCGCATATTGCGCCCACGAGTGCCGTAGCTGGGCCCTACGCAGGCCGGCATCGAACACTGGCATGAGGGCTGCCGCCCCGACCGACCAGAAGCTGTTCGGCAGGCTGGCCAGGTTGAATCCGCTGTCCTGGAAGCCACCCGTCAAGCTGAATGTCACATTCGGATAAAACGCCGCGCGCGACACTCCGATCGAGGCGTTCGCAGCCGCCATCTGCCGTTCGGCGCTCGCGATGTCGGGCCGCCGTTGCAGCAACTTCGAAGGCACGCCCGCGGGAAGCTGCGGCGCAGTTAACTTGAACTCGCTGACCGGCGCGATAGAGAAGGTGCTCGGCATCGCACCGACCAACACGGCCACGGCATGCTGCATCAGATCGCGTTGCAGCCGGGTCTCGGTCTGCTGAGCTTGCGCAGAATTGAGCTGGCTCAATGCGCGCGCGAGATCGAGGCCGGAAGCGATCTCCCCCTGCGCGCGCAGCCGCGCGATCTGGACCGCGGACTGATACGAGGCGATTGACTGGCGCAGCACATCGAGTTGCGCATCCAGTCCGCGCACGGCGATATAGTCATTGGCCAATTCGGCCTGCAGACTCAACCGCGCCGTCGCCACGTCCGCGGCGCTTGCCTGTGCCAGCCGCTTCTGTGCGTGCGCGCTGTTGCGTAGCGCGTGCCAGAAGTCCGGCTCCCATGATGCCGCCACTCCGAACTGGTTCGAGGCTTCCCGAATCGGGCCGTTGCTGTTGGGACTGCGGAACAGACGATTCACGGATTCCTTGTTCTCGGATACTCCTGCCTGCGCGCTCACCTGCGGAGAGAGTGATGACTGCGCTTCTGCTGCCAGGCTACGAGCCTGGGCGTAGACATCCGCGGCTGCCTGCAGGGTTGGGTTCGCGCGTCCGAGTTGGTCCTCGAGCTGATTCAACTGCTCGTCGCCAAACAGCGTCCACCAATCCCCGCGCGGTGAGAACACCTCGTCCGGATCGGCTACGCGAAACTGGCCGCTGCTGCCCTGATAGGACTCCGGCAGGTCCAAATGCGGCGGATCGTAGACCGGGGCAAGATTGCAGCCTGAGAGCAGTCCCGCACTGAGTGCTGCGACAAGCGTTGTGGCACGGCGTTTCATGGCTTGTTGGCCTGCCCATCCTCGCTGGCCGCAGCCTCCGGGCGGGAGCCCACCGGTTGCTGGTGCGCCGGTTGAGCAGCCATCGCATAGCCCGTGGCCGGTGTTACGGGCTGGACTGACTGGCCTTCGAGCAGCCCTGCAGGCGGATTGTTGACGAGCTTGTCGCCCGAGGACAGGCCGCTC
Source organism: Gammaproteobacteria bacterium (assembly GCA_034668025.1). Classification (GTDB taxonomy): domain Bacteria; phylum Pseudomonadota; class Gammaproteobacteria; order Steroidobacterales; family Steroidobacteraceae; genus 13-2-20CM-66-19. The sequence goes on from JAXDQF010000070.1 coordinate 28,875, forward strand.
GTGACCTGCACTGTTTGTCCCAGATTTTGCCCAAGGGTCACGTTGCGCAGATGGACCCGGTTCTGCCTGTCGACAATCGCCACCTGCGCACCGTCCGCACGAAAGATCAGGGCCGCCTCCGGCATTGTGACCACCGTCGGGTCGGTCGGCACTTGAAACACCACGTCCACGTACGTGCCAGGCCACAGTGTGTGGTCCGGGTTATCGACAGTCAGCTCTGTCACGGCGGTTCGCGTGTTTGCGTTGAACGCCCGTGCCGTCGTCAGGAACTTCGCCTGAATGGATTTTCCCGGTTGCGAGGGCTGATGGAGCTCCGCCGTGATCCCAGGGCCTAATAGGCTCGCATAATCCTGCGGTACCGACACGAACACCCGCATCTGATGCACGTCGGCGACTGAAAAGAGCTCCGTGGAACTACCACGTACAGACGCATCGCCTCCCGCTGCATTGACGTAGCTACCGACATCGGTGAGACGCGCCGTGACCACGCCATCGAATGGAGCCACCACGCGTTTGAATGCCTCTAGCGCCGCGTAGTGCGCCACGTTCTGTTCCGCAACTTCCATCTCGGCCTTGCGTGCCTCCGCACCGGCCGATTGCACATCCACCTCCTGCTTCGAGACAGCCGGCGTTCCCGCCAGGGCCTGCCACCGTGCCGCAGTAGACACCGCGAGTCGATAGTTGGCTTGGGCCACACTGAGATTGGCTTTGACTGCTGCGTATTGGGCATCCAGGCCCGGTGTGTCGATCATCGCCAACAGTTGCCCTGCCTTCACCGTGGCTCCGTAGTCCGCATCCCAGCTCTGCACGTAACCGGCTACCTGCGCGTAAATGGGCGCCTCGGACCAGGCGCGTAGTGTTCCGGGCAGCATGAGCGGGCGCGTGGAGGGCCCTTTCTGTGGGCTGATGACCTGGACCGGAACGAGCGCGTGTTCGTTCGCGACGCGCGTGAGAGCCGCAAGCGAGCGTTGGCGCGCGAGCAGACCATGCACCAACAGTACCGCTACGAGCACTCCCGGCAACCCGACCATCAGCAGCGTACGTCGTTTCATATTACTTCTCCTGCAGTTGAGCGCTTGCGATGGAGCAGGGCGAAAACGCAGGGGACGAACAGCAATGTTGCGAACGTCGCTACGAGCAACCCGCCTATCACCGCCCGCCCGAGCGGCGCATTCTCCGTGTTGGACATCGACATCGGGAGCATGCCGATCATCATTGCCAGCGCCGTCATCAGAACCGGTCGCAAGCGCGCGTACCCCGCCGTAATGGCCGCACGGATCGGATCTCCATGCGCCGCCAGCTCGTCGCGGGCGAAGGCCACCACCAATATCGAATTCGCCGTTGCGGTCCCCATGCACATGATCGCGCCAGTCAGGGCAGGTACGGACACGGTGGTGTTCGTCAGGAACAGGGACCAGACGATGCCGGTCAAGGCGCCCGGGAGGGCCGAAATGATGATGAAGGGATCGAGCCAGGACTGGAAGTTCACGACAATTATGAGATATACGAGCACGATCGACAGCGCGAGCCCAGCCAGTAGCTGCACATACGCCGCCTCCATCGTGACCGCCTGGCCTTGCATTTGCACCGACGCGCCATGCGGCACGCTGCCTTTCATCCGCTGCAGCACACCCTCGACCGCATCGCTCACCGCACCCAGATCGCGCCCCGCGTTGCTCGCGTAAATGTCGACTACCGGCAAGATGTCGCGATGCGAGACTTCGAGCGGCTTGCCGATCTGGGTGATCTGGCTCGAGCTGCCGAGGATCTGCGCACCCTGTCCGTTCGGATCACCGTCACCCTTGTCGATAGGAATCGTTTCGAGATCGTTCATCGAGGTGAGCTGTGTTTGCGGTGTCTGCATGTTCACCAGGTGCGAGACCCCCGTTTTGTAATCCAGCCAATAAGTTGGCGACACCTGTCCGGAGCCCGACAGGGTCGCCAGCGCATTGTTGGCGATGTCGGATTCCGTCAGCCCGGCGCCGAGCGCGAAAGCGCGGTGGGAGGAGACCAGCAACGTTGGCTGCGCCAGAGTTTGCGCGATCGAGACATCCGCGATGCCGGGAATACGGCGCATCTCTGCAACCAGTCGCTGGGCGTAGGCCATGTTCGCCGCGAGATTGCGGCCGGAGATCTGGACGTCGAGGGGTGCGGGCAGGCCAAAGTCCAAAATCTTCGCCGTGATGTCCCCAGCCGGAAAGGTGAACTCCGTGCCAGGGAAAAGCTTCGGCAGCTTATCGCGCAGAATCGCGCGGTACGAATCAACCGGCGAAGCCTGATCGTTGAGACTGATAGTGACGTCGCAATCCTGCGGTCCAATCGTGGCGCTCGCACTGTAGGCCTGGTTGATGCCACTACTCGGCAGGCCGCAATTGTCGATGACATTGGTGACGTGGCCCGGCAGCAACTTGCCAATGGCGCCGTCCACTAAAGAGGCAACCTTGCCGGCCTCTTCGAGGCGCAGCCCGATCGGCGCACGGAAATGCATGTCGATTTCGCCGGACTTGATGCCTGGGAAGAAGTCACGCCCCAGCCAGGGAATCAACAGGGCCATCGAAGCAACGGCAGCTGCCAGAAATCCGACAACGAATCGGCTGCGGCGCGCAACAACCTTGTCCAGCAACTCTTTATAACCGTCACGAAATCGATCGAAACGATGCTCGAACCCCGCTTGGAACCGCCCGAAGCGGCTTTTCGGTTCGCCGCCCTCCTTGCGAGCCGCCACTTGTGCCCGCAGAAGATAGGCCGCCAATGTCGGCACCAACGTGCGCGACAGGATGAAGGAAGCGATCATCGCGAAGATGATCGCTTCGGCCAGCGGGAGAAACAGATAGCCGGCAACCCCTGATAACTGGAACAGCGGCAGCCAGACGATACAGATGCACAGCGTCGAAACGAAGGTTGGAACCACGATCTGGTTCGCCGCTTCGATGATTGCCGGCTGTAACTCCATGCCGGTAGCCAGGTGCGCATCGATGTTCTCGATCATCACCGTGGCGTCGTCGACCAGAATGCCGACTGCAAGCGCCAGGCCGCCGAGCGTCATGACGTTGATGGTCTGACCGCACCAGGCCAGCGCCAGGATCGAGCACAAGATCGAGAGGGGGATGGAAATCGCAACAATCAGCGTCGAGCGTCCGGAGCCCAGGAACAACAGGACGACCAAGCCGGTCAACAAAGCCGCCGTCACCATCTCTTGTACGACTTCCGCCACCGAAGAACGCACAAAGGTCGAGGCGTCGTTCAGTGTTGTGATGCTCACGCCCGCCGGCAACGTCCGGATAATCTGGGGTATTTTAGCTTTGACACCCGTCACGACCGCTAGCGTCGAGGCATCTCCGGCTTTGAGCACCTCCAGCAGAACGGCCTGGTGCCCGCCGACCAGTACAGAGTTTGTTTGCGGCGGCCCGCCAAGGTACACATGGGCCACGTCGCCGACGGTCACCACCGTGTTGCCCACCTGCTTGATCGGCAGCGCGTTGAAGCTCGCGACGTCCACCGGCGACGCGTTGGTCACAACCAGGAAATCGAGAGCCCCGATCTTTTGATCGCCGGCGGGCAGCACAATGTTCTGCTGCGCCAGCGCGTGAGCTACATCCTGCGCCGACAGTCCGTGTGCCAACAGCTTCTGCTGGTCGAGATCCACCTGAACGTTGGCGGGCGTCCCTCCATAAGGGGCGGGGATCGCCACACCCGGCACCGAGACCAACGCCGGCCGAATCAGGTTGGAAGCCATGTCATACAACTGGGATCCGGTGAGCTTGTCCGATGAGATCTGCAAGGCCAGCACCGGCACCGATGAGGCGTTGTAGGAAAACACCAGGGGTGGAGTAATACCCGCCGGCATCTGCTTCAGCACAGTTTGCGAGACCGCGGTGACCTGTGCCTCCGCCGCTGCCACGTCCGTTCCCGGCTGGAAGTAAATTTTCACGATCCCGCGGCCGTAGAGCGACTGGCTGTCGATGTGCTCGATGTTGCCGACCGTCGTGGTGAGCGAACGCTCGTAGTAATAGACGACCCGTCCTGACATGTCCTCGGGTGTCAAGCCGTTATAGGTCCAGACCGCCGCGACCACGGGTATTCCTACGTTCGGGAAAATATCGGTCGGGGTGTTCAGCGCAGCGCGCCCGCCGAAGATCAGGATGAGGATCGCCAGAACGACGAACGTGTAAGGACGCTTCAGGGCGATGAGAACAATAGCGTTCATCGCTGCGCTCGTGCGTTGTCAGATCTCACTGCCCGCTCCTCCCAACAGTTGGTCCGCGCCGCTGCCCAGATGGGCAAGATCCCACGTTATCGGCGCGGGATGGCGGCGGTGTTTCTGAAAGCCGGCCGCGTGTTACAGGTGAAATACTTGACAGTAGATACGGGTTTGGATGCTTGTGCGCCCATGCGTTGCCGTTGGCATCTAGAGCATGGGTAGAAAGGCTGTGATGGTCCACGTCGGAACTCACCGCGTGTTTCGGGTGAAACCTGCCCGTTGTGAACGGTAACACGCAGGTGATAACTGCGAATGATGCTCATCCTACGAGCTCGAATTGTTCGAGCCCAGATGGGAGGTATGTATGTTCCGCTCAATGATCGTAAGTTTGTTCGTCACCGGTATGTCAGCCGGTTGCGCCAATATTCAACCCGTCCTTTCCGGAGGCTACTATTGCTTCGCGGGAACCGAACTCAGCTGCCCTCAGCGCGAAGGAAGCGGTGACTGCCAGCCCTGCCCCCGATCAACTGCAGCACCCTTGGCAGCGGCAGCAATCGCGGCTGTCCTCCCAGGGCGTCCGGAGTAATTCCCTCTCCTCGTTCGAGCTCCCCGGAGCGGGCGTGCCAGACCGGCAGATCGCGCCCGCCCGCTTCACTCGAGGGTCAACAGAGGTGTTCGGCCACATGGGGGATTGTGGGCGACTACACTATGCTGCAGCCTCAGAACACGTCGCGCCGATTGCTTCAGCCCAGGGGTGGAGCGGGTAATGCGTGGCCCGCGTCGCGGAGTGTTGGCAATGACCGGCACGCTAGTGAGGAGTCTTTCTGGCTACGGGTTCTCACCGCTACGGGAGGGAGGTTTTCCTCTCTACAGGACACTGCCCTTTTAGAGCCAATGATCCAATGGAGTGGGTTCATTGCCATATTGCCCGACAGCCAACCCCGCCAGAGCAGCTCGCCCCAATCGCGCGCCACTGCCGGCGATCGTGATGAAGCTCCTGGCGAGGACTGCTGAGGAGCGCTACCGGAGCGCCGCGGGGGAGCGCGAAATCGAGACGCTGCTGGCTTCCTTCGACCGTGGTGTGGCCAACGGAACCCCCGAGTTGGTGCCCGTATCCGGATATGCCACGCCAGCACGAGCCTTCAAGAGACCGGTCCGCTCGCTCCTGCTAGGCATCGCGCTCGAGCTATGCACGATTAGTACCAACGCGCAATCGACTGCGCCGGGCGCGGCGTCCGGCGATTCGCTCGCGGAGGTCGTGGTGACAGCTCAGCGCCGCGCCGAGAACGCGCAGACCGTGCCGATCGCGATCTCCGCCATTT
>JAXDQF010000071.1:0-13058 GCA_034668025.1 Gammaproteobacteria bacterium
GCAATCGCCGCGGCCGCCAGGCCGGCGACGCGGCCTTCGCGCTCGCCGCGGATCAGGTTTTGAGCGGCTGCCAGCGCGATCGTCAGGCCGATCAAACACTCCACCGCCCCCCGATTTGCCTGGATGACGCCGAGCACCGCCAGGCTGAGGGTGATCGAGTGACCCAGGGTGAAACCCGTGACGATGGCGAGCACCTGGCGGGCTGTGCGCGCGGTGATCAGCAGCGCCAGCAGAAATGCCAGGTGGTCGATTCCGGTTGCGATGTGCTCGATGCCCATCTCAATGAACTGCAGGAAGTTGGTTTTATTGCCAGTCGTCGGGCGCAACTCGATTTGCGCCGTCGGAGCTGACGCACTCAAGATCGCTTCGCGGCTCGAGCTTCCTGATGCGACATACAGGAAGTGATGGTGAGACGGCGCAACGGTGAAAAACAAATCGAGCTTCAGCGCCAGCAGACTCCCTCCGCCGCAACGCATCCGCACATCAACCCGAACATACCCCGGCTCCGACTCCAGGATGGCGGGTGCCTGGCGCAGCGTGCACGCTGCGGCGTCGACAGACGCCGCAACGCTTCGCTCGACATGAGCTGAAAAAATCTGCGCAAGCGAAGCATAGCTATCACCCGGGACTGTCAGTCGAGTCACCTCCCGCGTGCGGGCGGTGACAACTCCATGCAGCTCACCGTTGACGAGTGTCCAATGAGATGTGGACTCGCTTCGTTCGTGTGCCTGTGCCATGCACGCGAAGAGCAGGCCAATCACACCGAGCCAGAATCTCATTGGTGCTGGATGTCAACGAAGATCGGTGACGACCACGCGCGCTCCTCGGTCGCTTCCAGACAGTTGTCCGCGGGCGAGGTCTTGGTTGGGTCGCCGGAGCACAAGTTGACCTTGGTGCAACGTCCGTCAGCGTCAAACTTACAGCGCAACTGGCCGCCATTGACCGCGGGCGAAGGCTCCTGAATCGCTCTTACGTAATACAGCGCGTCTCGTCCCCCCTTGGCGAAGCTCGGGTCTGAGAACTTGACGGTGCAACCTGCTTCATTCGGCGTACAAGCAATGGTCTTCCAGGGATCGTCGATCAGAGGCCCGACGGGCTCAGAAGGACTGTGCTGAGGTCGGATCCGTACGACTTCGATGCGCGTAATCTGCCGCCTGCGATTCGACGGATTGAAGCATTCGTTGTGACACAGAGTTTCGAGCTTCCTGGCGCCCAACAGCCGGCGCTGAAAATCCGGACATCCCGGGTTTTGAATGAATGCACCCACGGCCTTCACCTCGAATTCCGGATTGCTCTTCATGCGCACAGCCGAGCCCATTGGCTGCGGTGCTCCAGGTCCATTCACCAGGTTCATCCACAGCAGCATGCGCTCACCGCTCGTGGCGTAGACATTGCGGCTTTTCAACGCATTCCAGATGGCGCCGCGCGAGCGGTTGGACGCATGTACGGCCACCAATCCGCCGGTGATGGACATGCTGTTGGTTCGCTCCACGTCCCATGTTGCCCAGGACGAGGAGTAGAGATCCGGCGTGACGGGGCGGCTCTCAGGTACACGCTCGGCGGGTGGAGGTAAGAAAAAGCGTTTCGCGTCGGGATTACCGAGGCGCAACAGCAGAATTGAATTCCACCGCGCGACCTCTTTGTAGCCTTCACCCGGCATGGCGTTGTGATTGTCGGTGGAGCCGATCATCCCGAAGCGGAATCGCAGCGGGTCCTCGCCCTCGCGATCCTGTCCCAGGGCCAGGATGTACTGGACCGAGCCTAGCGGGTTGTGATGCCACGTTGGCAGGAAGCAGTCGCGACACTCACCCGCATCCATCCATTCCTCGGTCCGCGCGCCCGGCACTGCGAGAAATCCAGCCGCCGCGAATCCAACGGGTGCATCCAACTCACGCTGGCGCGCTTCGCGCTCGCGCCGCTCGCATTCCGGTTTCGGCAGATGGGCAGCGTCACACCGCAAACGGATGAGATGGCCCGCCTGCCAACACATTGGCAGGTAGTCCTTTGTGGGCTCCGGACATGCTTTCTTACCATCCGCTCCTATCCGATATTCTCTCCAGGCCCGGTATTCCTCGGAGTTACCATGACCCGAGTACACCTCGACCAGAGATTGTCGCTTGTCGTTGGCAATGCCGGGTGTCAGCTCGTGCGCCCAGTCAGCACTGGGCGGATTCGAGAGGCCCCAGGCCGTTCCGTGCGGGATTACCAATGCGTCGTAACCCCATTGGTCGAGCTTGCGCGACAAGTCCTGCGGCGTGAGCGCGACTTCGAAGCAATTGTCCGGCAGTGACTTTGTGTCTGCATCGGGCGGACAGACGGGGACCTTCGACAGTTCCTCCATCATCGCGACGTACGAGCCCACTCGTGGCTCATGCATCGTTTTGAGCACTGGAAGATCGGGGTCGAAGTAGGGCGGCATAGGCGAAATCGCCCGCCGCGGCAGGTGCCCTTCGTCCTGGTCACGGAAGATCACGTTGCGATGACCGTAGTGGTTTTCCGCTGTAGTTCCCGCCTGCGTCCACTCAAACCCGGTGAAGGTGATCAGATCGCCGTCGTCGTTGTTTTGCCCGACGGCGGAGCACTGGCGCAAAACCTTTTTGGATTCGCCCCATTGCCGCGGGGTCAGCGTTTCGGCGTGATCCGTCAGGGCGAAGAAGTCCAGTGAGGAGCAATAGCGTGCGAAATCGCATGCCTCGGCAGGCGGATGCGCGCCGCTACCACCGAATACGGGCAGCGAGAATACGAACGCATCCCAGGATACTGTGCTGTGAACGTGGAGGTCGCCAAACAATATCTGCTCGTTATCGCCGGACTTCGCGCGCAGCGATTTCATCAGCTCAGCAGGACGCCCGGTAGCCGTGACGACTCCCGCGGAATCTACTGTTGCATTCGCGTAGTTCTCGCCCTGATCGGCGAGGGCACCTGTTGATTTGTGCGGCCCGGCAGTGGCTGCCGACGCGGCGATGAGCAGCAGCAAGACAATTGACAGTCTGTTCATAGCAGCCTCAGCGGGATGCAGTAATAGGCGGATTGTTGTTGAGCTCAATACGCGCTGACTGGTGTAACGATCCCAGCAGGTTCTCGAGCGCGTGTTCCTGCCGATCGCGCATAGCGTCGGCCGCGACGAGGTCGCGAATGCCGGCGAGGCTCGGCACTTCGCCAGATGTCTTCGCGTTCAGGTAGATAAACACGACGCCATTGCCCAGTTGCATCACCTCCGTCGTCTCGCCAGGTGCAAGGTGATCAACGGCATCGGCAGTCGCCGGGCCGAAATAGTTGGCCAGCGTGCGGGGCGTCACCTGCCGACCGGGCGAGTCAAAGGGAAGCCTGTCGGCCGTGGCAAATACCTGCTCGGCCGAGGCGCCGCCCTTGAGGGCCGCACGGGCCGCTGCCGCACGAACGTTGGCCCCTGCCTCAGCGGCCCGCGCTGCCGTCGCGCGGTTGCCCGTTGAGCCATGTGGCGCCGTCGCGGCGCTTGCCTGGCCGGCGGCGGTGTCGGCGCGAGTAGTTGCGGCACTTGCCTGGCCGGCGGTGTCGGCACGGGCCGCGTTGGCGCGACCGTTCTCGGCGTCGGCGGCATTGGCGTCGTGCGCCTCGAAATAGAACGGCGTTACGTCGAAGCGCGCCGCTGTCGCGTAAACCCGTTTGTGCGCTTTAAAATACTCGCTGAGCTCGCGATCAGAAACTGGTTCGGCCGCGGCTTCCGCATTCACGCGGGTGATTGCGCTGCGGACCAACGCGGCACGGACTTCCGGACTGGTTTCGGCAGCGCCGCTGTCGAGAGCGTGCTGGACCAACAGCTCCTCATCGATCATCCGCGAGAGCACATCGTGCCGCGTCGCCGATTCGGAGCGCCGCTCGCGCGCATCCATTCCCGCTACCGTGCGGTTGACGCTGTCCGCGTCAATCTGACGGCCATTGACCCGCGCGGCCACTCCGGGAAGCAACTGCACCGGAATTCTCACATCGTGAAGGATCTGGAAGGCTGAGTACGCGCAGCCAATGGCCACGGCCGCGACGAGACACGCTCGCCTGAAAGTGTCAGTCACGCGAGGAACCTCCCGTTGGTAGTTTTGAGCTCGATCAGCGGCGGTAGTCCGGCTCTTGTGTGTTCAGGATCTCTTTGACGGCATTCAAATGGTCAGCCGGGAATCCGGTGTACTCGAGCCACTGGCGCTTCGTCAGCTCTGCCACCGAATCCGACATGAACCGCAGAGGTTTCCCGGACGCGTAACACGTCAGCAACATCTCAGCAGCGCGCTCGAAGTAATACAGCTCATCAAATGCTTCGGCGACTGTCGAGCCGATGACCATCACACCATGGTTCGCCATCAGCAGAACGCTCTTCCCATCAGCCAAGAGTCGCGCCTGCCGCTCAGCCTCGTCGCTCGACAAAGCCATGCCCGCGAATTCACTGTCGACAGCCACCCGTCCGAAAAATCGCGCCGCATTGATGTCGATTGGATACAGGGTGTTGTCTTGAAGGCATCCCAAGGCAGTCGAGTACTTGGAGTGCAGGTGCATGATGCACCGGGCGCGCGGCACGTGAGCGTGCAACCCGGCGTGCAAGTACCACGCAGTTGGATCCGGCGCGTTGGGCTGAGACAGTGTCGTCGGGTCATTGGCATCGAGCAGCAACAACTCGCTGGCTCTGATCTGCGAGAAATGGCGACGGCACGGGTTGACCAGAAACTGCGTACCGTCGGGGGAGACCGCGACACTGAAGTGGTTGGCGACCGACTCAGCCATTCCCAGGCGTGCGAACCAGCGGAAGGCGGCGGCCAGGTCGGTTCGTTCGGTCTCGAAGTTGGGGAGTGACATGGGGACCTTCTGCTGTCAGCGTTGTGCGGCTTGCCATTGCGGGTGAGTCCAGACCTTGGCGTCTGATCGCTTCAGGGGTGTCTTGCCGCGAATCAAATCGCTGGCTCTTTCGGCGATCATGATAGTAGGTGCATTTGTGTTGCCGCTGACGATAGCAGGCATGATCGATGCGTCGACGACGCGCAGTCCTTCAATGCCTCGCACGCGGCACTGTTCATCCACCACGCAATCGTCGCCCACACCCATTCGGCACGTTCCAACAGGGTGGTAGCACGTCTCCACTCCCTGGCGAATAAATGCATCTATTTCAGCATCTGATTGCACCTTCGGGCCGGGAGATAGCTCCTCTCCTCGGAAGGGTGCAAGGGCCGGTTGCTCCAGGATCTCTCTGGTCAGACGAACTGAGGTGCGCAGATCCTCCCGGTCCTGCGGATCCTGGAGGTAATTGAATAACAGGGACGGCGCCGCTGTCGGGTCGGCCGAGCGGATTTTCACGCGCCCCAGGCTCCTGGGCCGCATCAAGTCGATGTGCACCTGATAAGAGTGAGACCCTACGTCGCTGACCGTGCCCGGCTGGATGGCCAACGGCATGAATGTCAGTTGCAGGTCGGGAAAATCGACGCCCGGTCGGCTGCGGATGAAGCCGCCGGCCTCAAAGTGATTGGAGGCCGCAAGCCCGTCGTGTTTGACGAACCAGCGAATTCCCGCCATGAGCTTGCCGGCGCCGCGATTGATCCCATACAGCGAGACGGGTTGGAGGCATCGGTGTTGCACGACAATGTCGGGGTGATCGTTCAAATGGGCGCCAACGCCCGGCAAATCATGGTTAGGCTGTATGCCGACCGCACGCAAGTCGTCCGCCGCACCTATTCCCGACAGGAGCAGGATCTGCGGGGAGTTGATTGCTCCGCCCGACACGATCACCTCTGCGTCAGCCAGGGCTTGATTTTTCCGGCCGCGAACCGAATATTCGACTCCCACTGCCCGACCTTTATCGAGCAGGATCCGGTGCACGAGAGCTTCAGTCTGGCTCACCAGTCCGGGCTGGTCCAGCGCGGGCCTGAGATACGCTCGTGCGGCACTCCAACGGCGACCATTGCGCGTGGTGCGGTCGATTCGCCCGAAGCCTTCCTGTTGCTCGCCATTCACATCGGGCGTCAGCGGATATCCGGCCTGCACGGCAGCGTCAACAAATGCCGCCGCCAGTGGTGACCGTTTGAAGTCAGGTGCGAATACCGCAAGCGGACCGTCCGCGCCGTGGTATGAATCACCGCCGAGAAAATGCTGCTCCGCGCGTTTGAAGTAGGGCAGAACATCCGCGTAACTCCACCCGGCTGCGCCGTTTTGCGCCCATCCGTCGTAGTCTTTCGCGTGTCCCCGGATGTAGACCATCCCATTAATCGAAGAGGATCCGCCCAGCACCTTGCCGCGCGGGTGCGTCAGTCGCCGCCCGTCGAGATACGGCTCCGGCTCCGAAACATAGTTCCAGTTGAATCGGTCCGACGACAGCAGGCTCCCCACCGCCGCCGGCATGTCGATCTGCCAACTCCTGTCGGGCCGTCCTGCCTCGAGTAACAGAACTCGAACCCCAGGGGTTTCGGTCAGACGGGCCGCCAGCACGCACCCCGCCGAGCCGGCGCCAACGATGATGTAGTCGTAGCGGTCTGTCACGGCAACTGAAGGTCCCTATGAGCGGATCGCGGCATGGCAGAGCTGGTGAAAGTGGCGAACGAGATGCTCGCTGCGATTGTCGAGTGTCTCGCCAATAATATAGCGACCCCTCTCGAATCCCATCGAGCGCAATCCCTTCTGGTTGGAGATGTTGAGCCGTATATCCTCAGGTCCCAGCTCCTCATTCATCCAGCGGATACAGGCCTTGGTGACATCCGACAGCGGGCGGCCTGCCACTGCGTAATACCCGAACCGTAGCGATGAGGTCTCCGGACCTGTCGGATTCATGATGAATGTGCCGACTACGTCGGAATAGGGGAAGGCATAGATGGTGGCATTCGGCCACAGGCCGATGTTGAAAAAGCCTTCCGTCTGCCAGCGTGCGTTTTCGAGCGGGACTCCGTAAGCGTGGGTGACTTCCTTGCGGGGTGGGCCGATGTAGGTCCAATACTTGTCATGCGCCTCGAGCTTGTAGCCCTCGAAATCAATGAGCTCGACCAACTGCTTGTGCACGGGGCCGGAATAGTCAAAGTGATAGCCCTCGATGGAGTTCTCCTGGATGACCTTCCAGTTGGCCGGCACGGGCACGTCGACCTGCTCAATCAAGGTCAGGTTATCCAAGTCCGGCAAGTGTTGGCGCATCTGCGCTTCGGCTCCGGGCGCCATCTCTGCAACGGATTGCGCCGCGGGATCCAGGTTGACGAACACGAAGGATGCAAACACTTCAACCCGTACTGGCTTGAGGCCATGTTTGCTCTTGTCGAAATCCTCGAGGCATTCGGTGCGTGGGGCGCCACGCAGACGACCGTCGAGCGTGTAGGTCCAGGCATGGTACGCGCAGGTGATGGCGGGTGTATGTCCTCGCGCCGCGTCAATGAGACGATTGCCGCGATGTTGACATGCGTTGTGGAAAGCGCGGATTTCGCCGTCCTTGCTTTTGGTCACAATCACGCTCTGCTCCAGGATTTCGTGCGTCACGAAATCCCCGGGCGTCCGCAGCTCGTTCACATGGGCAACGAGGTGCCAGCTGCGAAAGAATATGCGCAGCCGCTCCTGTTGGAAGATGGACGGGTCGTAAAAGAACGGCGCGGGCAGGGCCCAGCCCGCCGCCTGTTCGGATTCGCTCCATTGGACTGACATTGCACAACCTCTGGTGGGGCGCCCCCGCGTTCGCGGCAGCTCGATTCGATGAGGACAGGTGGCGCAGATTAGGGCTCGCAGGCGGGCGAAATCTGTAAATTCACGACATGAGGATGTCGAATTCGTGCTATCAGGTGGGAGGGAATTCGGGTGTGATGCGATGACCGTCCAGGCCGCAAGCGTGCCGCGACGCCGACCTCGACGCGGATGCGACGCCGGCGAGCGCGACGCGGTGGCCGCGGCATGGCGGACGCGCATCAGACATGGTCGCCCTGCGTCTGGCTCGGCCCCGCCGGAGGATATATACGCAAGCTCGCGCTGCTGCTGCTCCCAGAGTTTTCAAACTTCGGCCTCGCCGCCGTGACCGAGCCGTTGTTCATTGCAAACTGGCTGGCACAGGACACGGTGTTTGAATGGCGCACGATTTCCGATGACGGCAGGCCTGTCCGTGCGAGCAACGGTAGCGTCGTGCCGGTCAATGGTGACCTCACGCACGCGGCAGGTTGCGCCTCGGTGTTTGTGCTGGCCAGCTTCGACCCGGCAAGAACCGCGCAAGGCCGCGCGCGAGCCCGCTGGTTGAAGCGCTTCGCGCGTTCGGGAGGTGAGTTGGTCGGCATCGAGAATGGCAGCCTCGCGCTTGCCGAAGCCGGCCTGCTCGATCATCACCCCGCCGCCGTCCACTGGGACAATCTCGCGGGGTTCCAGGAGTTGTTTCCGAAGATCCGCATCGCGCAGTCGCTGGTTTCGTTTTCGAAGAACCGCGTCACCTGCGCGGGTGCCGCGGCGATCCTGGATATGATGATCGCGTGGATTGGACAACACGCGGATGTGCAGACTTCCACCGAAGTTGCCCGGCATCTGCTGATCGGTGGCCGACGCGATTTCGCACTCGGATCCGCGGCGCTCGGCGGCCATGGGTCGCACCCGCGTGAGCGCGGGTCACAGGGACCGCTCGACCAGGATGGAGAGATCGCACGAGCGCGGGCCGTCATGCGGACGCATGTGGACGATCCACTGTCCTGTGGTGACATTGCTCAGCAACTGGGGCTTTCCTTGCGCCAGCTCGAGCGGCGGTTCAAGCAGCAGCTGGGGCAAACGCTACACAGCGAATACATGCTGGTCCGCGTTGAGAGGGCGCACCAGTATCTGCAGCAGACGGGCCTGAGTGTGACAGAGGTGAGCGCACTGACGGGCTTCACCTCGGTCGAGTACTTCTCCAAGGTTTACCGGCGGGTGTTTGGCGTGTTGCCTAGCAAGGACCGCCGGCAGTCGACCGATGCGCCGGTATTTCGGATGAAGGCGACGAAATCCAAAGCGAGCTGAACCCGCCGCGGGCAGCGCCGCCTGGCTCAGTGGCTCGCATCGTCGGCGAGCCGGGGCTGGCGATCATGACCGCCAGCCTTGACTCGTGCTTCATCACTCAACCCCCTCGAGATGCCCCACACGACGAGACCGCAAAGAGCGAGGCCAAATCCAACCCAACCGGTTGACGTCCAACCGTAGCCGGCGGCGATTGCCATGCCGCCGAGCCAGGGGCCGATGGCATTGGCGACGTTGAAGGCAGAGTGGTTGAGCGCCGCTGCGAGGCTCTGGGATTCGCCGGCGACGTCCATCAGACGTGTTTGGAGGACGGTGGCCAGGGCTCCGCCGAATCCGATAGCCATGACATCGAGCGTAATGCTCCATAGGCTGTGGGCCGCTACCGTGTAGAGCGCCAGGATTACTGCCGACCAGACGAGCAGGTAACCAGCCGTCGGCATCAGTGCTCGGTCGGCATACCGCGGGACCAACAGGTTGCCCAGAGTCATTCCGACGCCAAATGCGGCTAGCACCAACGGCACGACCTTGGGCGAAACGTGCGTGACGTCAATGAGCGTTGATCCGAGGTACGTGTACACCGCGAACAGACCGCCGAAACCGATCGCGCCAATGCCGAGCGTCAGCCAGACCTGCAAGCTTCGCAGTGCGCCGAGCTCGCGCAGGGGACTCGCTGTAGGCGCGGGACGATCTGCAGGTGCGAAGATCCCCACCATGACGGCACATGACAAGGCCAACACCATCACAACCGCAAAGCCCCACCGCCATCCAACCGCCTGACCCAGCCAGTTGGCGAGCGGCACTCCGATGATGGTGGCGACGGTTAATCCTAACAACACACGGCCGACTGCCTGGGTGCGCTTCTCGGGAGGCACGAGCGAGGCCGCTACCAGCGCGGCAATACCGAAGTACGCTCCATGGGGCAGACCGCTCAGGAATCGGAAGGCGAGCATCCACTCGTAGGTCGGCGCGAGCGCCGACAGTCCATTCGCGAGCGCGAAAAGAGTCATCAAGCCGACGAGCAAGGTACGGCGGGGCAGGCGCGCTGACAGCACGGCAATAATGGGCGCCCCAACGACAACGCCCAGCGCATAGGCGCTGATCACGTGTCCGGCGGTGGGCTCGTCAATTCGCAAGTCGTGCGCGAAATAGCGCAAAAGACTCATGGTCGCGAATTCAGTGGTGCCGATCGCAAAACCGCCAATGCTCAGGGCAAAGTGAACCAGGGCGGGGTGGGAGTTCCGCTCGATGACGCAGGTCCTCGTAAGGTATGGGCGGCCAAGATCATTGGCGCACGAACATGCTAAGGCGTCCTGTCGAGGAACTGAATCTCTCGGATAGGTGATCTTTTTTGCACCCACAGTGAGCGCGAGCGGCTTTGCGGACTTGAGAAGCAATACCGTCCGAAAGGGCAGGGTTCCGCTAGGATCGCGGCCAACCCATTGATTCGTTGAGGATCGCGATGCCGAGCCTTACTGAAGAGCAGGCCAAGGCCTACATCACCAAGTTGCTGACGGCGATGAGCAAGGCAGGTGGCTCGGATCTGTTCGTGTCCAAAGACTTTCCGCCGGCCATGAAGATGCAGGGAACCCTGCAGCCGCTCACCAACCAGAAGCTGACCGGCGAGGTGACGCGCGACCTGGCCAACTCGTTGATGAACGCGAAGCAGCGCGAGGAGTTTGCGCGCGACCTGGAATGCAACTTCGCCATCTCGCTGCCCGGCGTGGCGCGCTTCCGGGTCAATGTCTTCATGCAGCAGCAGAATGCCGGCATGGTCATCCGCACCATTGCCAACGAGATTCCGGATTTCGCCAAGCTCGGGCTGCCGGATACGCTCAAAGAAATCATCATGACCAAGCGCGGGCTGGTGCTCGTGGTGGGCGCCACCGGCTCGGGCAAGTCAACCTCGCTCGCGGCGATGATCGATCATCGCAATCGCAATTCGGCCGGCCACATCGTGACGGTGGAGGACCCTGTTGAGTTTGTCCACCAGTCGCACCAGTCGCTGATCACTCATCGCGAGGTTGGGATCGACACCCACTCGTGGCACAACGCGCTCAAGAACACCCTGCGCCAGGCGCCGGATGTCATCCTGATCGGCGAAATCCGCGACACGGAAACCATGGAGCATGCGATTGCGTTTGCGGAGACGGGTCATCTGTGCCTGGGCACACTGCATTCCAACAGCGCGAACCAGACCATCGACCGCATCATCAACTTCTTCTCCGAAGAGCGGCGCAAGCAGTTGCTGATGGACCTGTCGAGCAACCTGCGCGCCATCATCTCGCAGCGCCTGGTGCGAACCGCGGATGGCAAGGGCCGCAAGGCGGCCATTGAGATTCTGATCAACACGCCCATCATTGCGGACAAGCTGTTGAAGGGCGAGTTTCACGAGATCAAGGCCATCATGGGCAAGTCGCGCGAGCTCGGGATGAAGACCTTCGATTGGTCGCTGTTCGAGCTTTACAACGAAGGGACGATCACGTACGACGAAGCGATACGTAATGCCGACTCGGCGAATGAGCTGCGTTTGAATATCAAGCTGAACGGGACCCGGCAGCCGGGCAACGAGCTGTCCACAGAGCCGTCGCTGCAGTCAGCGGCAGGCTGAAACACCGCTTGGCGGCGCGTCCCGGCGGCAGTGTGCGGGCCAGTCGCGACGCCGGCAATCGGCGTTGGTGCCGCCGATCATCAGCGCCGTCGGGATACCTCTCCGAAAAAACCAAACTGCGTAGCTCCTGCGCGGGACCT
The DNA here is from genome assembly GCA_034668025.1 of Gammaproteobacteria bacterium. Lineage (GTDB taxonomy): Bacteria > Pseudomonadota > Gammaproteobacteria > Steroidobacterales > Steroidobacteraceae > 13-2-20CM-66-19. The sequence continues at coordinate 11,701 of JAXDQF010000071.1, forward strand.
CGGACTGTGTGAAAGCATCACACTGTCAAAATCATCGTCCGCGTCCGGCGGTGCGCAGATGGGGTCTGATCCGCTGTCAGATAGCGCACGCGCACTAAACAACACGTTGTCCAACTGCCGAGTTGGTGTCGTGCCGGTGCACGCCTTCGCCACTGCGCCCTCGACATCCGTATAGCGATCATCCCCAATTGCAATCGCACCGATCGCAACTATCAGCGTCGCACCGATCCATAGACTCATTCTTATTGTGGTCCTGAACATCGACACTCCCGTTCTCCATACTCAGTATACGTAAAGGAGGGAGTGAAACGGACATTCAGTCACGGCGGCGGACGAAAAGAAAATACGCGAGTACACCTGTAACACACGTCAGGGTACTAACTACCAACAAAAAACCCTGGTGGTGCTGCGCGAGGGGGATTCCACCGACGTTCATGCCGAGCAGGCCCGCTACGAGGTTGATCGGTAGTGCCAGCACGGTCACAACTGTGAGGATGAACAGCGTCCGGTTACTGTGTTCGTTGACCAGGGCTGACAGCTCTTCCTGAAGAAGTTTCAAGCGCTCTGTCAAAGCCCCAGCATCCACCACGGCTGCTGAGAATTCTTCAGCTGCCTGGCGAAGGTCGCCGAGGTCATCTTCGCTCAACCAGGCCGGTGGCCGATTCAACAGGCGAAACAGTGCGGCCGGCTCCGGGGCCAGCAGTCGTTGCAGTCGCACCAGTGAGCGGCGCAGCGAGCTCAGCTCAATGCGGCTGCTCGCAATCCGGTTTGCCAGCAGTCCATCCTCCACGGCATCGGCGCGGGCGGTCGACTGGCGAATGATGTCGACCAACACATCGGCCTGATCATGCAGCAGCTGGGCGAGAAGCTCCGCGGATGATCGGATGGTCTGCCCGGCTTTGACCGACGCGCGCAGCCGATCGACCGAGCGCAACGGGCGCAATCGCGCAGTCACCACCACTCGAGGGTCCATGCACACCGAGACGGTCGAAATATTCGCCGCATCGAAGCTGAGGTTGAACAGCACGTCGTGCATTACGGCGACGAGCGTGTCGCCTTCCACTTCCAGGCGAGTGGAGCCGACACCTTCGTGGAGCGACTCGTAGAATGCATCGGCCAGCTGCAGCGACTGCCGCATCCAGCGCTCCGCAGCGGCATTGGACAACGACAGGTGCAGCCACACAAACCCGGACTGCTCACCCAGTGTCGGCGGCGTTGCGAGCCAGTGAAGGGCTGCATCGCACTCGACCTGTCGCGGCGGTTTGCCGGGCTCGAACAGATACCCCCAGACCAATCCGGTCTTGTCGGATCCGTACGCTAGCTCGGCGGGATTCACGTGTGACATGTCTGACTCAACG
>JAXDQF010000072.1:0-17547 GCA_034668025.1 Gammaproteobacteria bacterium
ATCGTGGCGAGATCGGCCTCCTGCCGTTCCACTGTGTGTGGTTTGGCGTCGAATACCTCTGTGTCGTAACCGTCCACACCAATCGCGGATGCTGATTCAGGGCTGTACTTTGCGTTTTCTTGCAACAGTGCCGCGGCCTGCTTGTTGCTTTCAACTATCCAGTCGGGTGGCGTGGCTGCTGCAAATGCTGAGCTGGCGAATGCCCCTGCAGCAATCAAAGCTGCGGCAGTGAAGGCAATTCCTTTGGCTCCGATCATCAGTGTCTCCATATTGAGGGCCGCGTCTTCGGCGAGCCGGCCCGGGGGGATTTCGCGGCGCGGCGGATGCTAGCACCGGGGATGCGCCAGCGTGCCCCAGCGTTCCTGAAATACGGTGAAACGTGTGCTTTTCTCGACCGGTTGACCGGCAGGTGCGCAGCCCTGGGACAGATTCAGGTTGCAGTTGAAATATTTAAATAATTAGTAAATTATTAATCCAAGGCGCAATATCATGACTGTGACAAAAGGAGCCACACTATGAAAAATCCTCCTGCCGATTGGCCTCGAATCTCGACGAGCATCTACTACGAAGATCCGAGGCGTGCCATTGACTGGCTCGTCAGTGCGTTCGGATTTGAGGTGCGGTTGAAGGTCGAGGGTGATGAAGGACGTATTGAACACTCCGAGCTGACGTTCCATGGCGGATTGATAATGGTAGGTGACACCGCCAAGTCGAGTCAGCGAAACGGCGGTGTTCGTGCCGCGCCCAAGTCCTTGGGCGGCGCAAACACGCAGCAGATGTGCATATACGTCGACGACGTTGATGCCGCGTGCGAGCGGGCCCGTTCAGCAGGAGCAAAAATTACGCTCGAGCCGACGACGACTGACTACGGCGCAGATTATTGGATCGATCGTTCGTGTGAGGCGCAGGATCCCGAAGGTCATCGCTGGTACTTCATGCAGCGCATGTCGAAAGCGTAAGTTTGATGGCTGAGAGTACCCTGGACGAGATGTTTGCCGCGTTGGCTGATCCTGCTCGCCGCGGCGTCGTTGATCTGCTTCGAAAGAAACCGCGGCGGGCGGGGGAGTTGGCGAGCGCGCTATCTATTAGCGCGCCGCGCATGAGTCAACATCTGCGTGTTCTTCGCAAGAGCGGGCTCATTGAGGATGATGACGTAGAAGGCGACGCCAGGGTTCGTCTGTATCGCTTGCGGCAGCAACCGTTCTCCGCGATCCGTGGGTGGTTGGACGAGGTGGAGGAATTCTGGGCGTCGGAGCTCGCGGCGTTCAAGGCGCACGCCGAGCGTGGGAAGGGGAGGCGGTGAGCTCAGGTGATCGGGCAACGGTATCTGTTTTAGTAGCCGTCTCCCAAGCCACTGCGTTTGACGTGTTCACTCGCGAGATAGACCTGTGGTGGCGGAAGGGTCCCAAGTTTCGATTTGGTCGCCAGCCCGGCGCGCTGACCTTCGAGCCTTCATTGGGCGGCCGGCTGTTTGAGTCGTTCTCGTCCGAGTCAGGTACACACGTACGTGAAGTAGGTCGCGTGATTGTATGGGAACCCCCATCGCGTCTCGTGCTCAACTGGCGCAACGTCAATTTCGCCGACGATGAGAGTACTGAGGTGGAGGTTCGCTTTGAGCCGTCAGAGTCGGGCACGCTAGTCACCGTGCAACATCGCGGTTGGGGTGCCATCCGTGCGGATCACCCGGCCCGTCACGGGCTTCAGGGTGCGGACTTCAGCCGCATGATCGGGATGTGGTGGGGGGATTTGATGAGTGCGATGCGGGTGTTTATTGAGGGGAAGAAGGGGTAGGGCGGCACAGGTGGCCTTGGGCGCCGTGGGGCGCTCAACGCTCTCGTTAATGCTTGCACCCTGCCAGTTTCCGCGCTGCTTCGACGACGACCTCGGGATGGTCTCGCTGGATGTAGTGACCGCTGTCGTTCACGCGAAGGTGATCAGCCTGAGGAAAGTCGGCAGCGATCTCATCTTGGAGTCGCGCGGCCAACGCTCGTGCTGCTGGCGTTTCGCCAGGTGGACCCCGCGTGCTGGAGAGGACGATCGTCGGAATGCTGTACGCGGCCGGGCTGATATGGACCTGTTTCCCGGCATCCGCACTGTCGGTGATTTCTCGCCGCATGATCCACGGCATAAACAATGTAACTGCAGTGCGCGAGCTATATGGAGTGTTGGCTTGATTGCCCATGTCGAGCCGCTGTTCCCAATGGGTGGAGTCGACGAGCACCAGGCCTGCCACTTCCTGAGGGTAATTGCGCGCGAAGTACTGCATGTACAGACCGCCAAGCGAGTGTCCGACGAGGACATACGGCGGCTTGATGTTCTGACGCTTTAGTTCGGCGCGTAGTTCCCCAACGATCGTTTCTGAATCCCGTGGGGCGTTCGAATTGTCGCTGCCGAGGTATCCCGCTCTGTTGTAAGCCAACGTCCTTGCGCAGCCGGCGGCGATGAGCGGTTGGACCGTCTTCCACACTTCCAGCGTGTCGCCGAGTCCTGATTCGAGGATGACGGTGCGGCTTCCCTTACCTTCCAACTTTACTCGGTGATGGAGCGTATCGGCAGGTGTTGCAAACGCGCCCGTCACAACGAGAGGAAGCAGACACGCCTGCAGCCGTTTGGAAACGCTCATGTATCAGATGGTGGGAAGTTTTCGCGCGGTGCAGGTGAAGCTGGAATCACACTTCCAGCATAGTCGACCGCAGCCCTGTCGATCTAGCTCAAACGTGCGGTGCCCAAGGTCGTGAAGAAATCCAAGGAGATACGGAGCGCAGGAGCTTGAGCGAGACGGCTGCGGGTGAGATGCGACCGCAGGGGAGCTGCGATTACGGTGATCCGAAGCGGTGGAGATCAAATGCCTTCACGTCGAAGCTTGGCGTGCGGCCGACTACCAGGTCGGCGATAAGGTCCGCCGTGACTGCCGCGAGAGTGAGGCCGAGATGTTGGTGTCCGACAGCGTAAAACAACTCATGCGGTCCACGGGCGCGGCCGATGCCCGGCAGGTAGTCGGGCAATGTTGGACGTGGGCCCATCCAGCTCGATCCCTCGGTGTCGCACCGATAGCCCAACCGCCGTAGCTTTGTGCGTAACTGTGTTGGCTTGCGAGGGTCCGCAGGCGCGCCGAGACCGGCGAACTCAAGGTAGCTCGAGGCGCGCAAGCGCGACGCCATTGGTGTTACTACGACGCTGTCTTCGGCGTATAGGATCGGTGCGTCGACGAGTGGCGCGTGATCGGGGAGCTCAACGTGATAGCCCCGCTCGGCTTCAAGTGGCGCGTTGATTCCGAATGGTGCCAGCAGCGGTGCAGACCAGGCGCCCGCGCAAACGACGGCCGTGCGTGGGGTCAGCGTGCCAGTGTCTGTAACGATCGCGATGCGGTCGCCCTGAGGGCGCATATATCGAACTTCGGCGCGCAAAATCGAAGCGCCAGATTGAGCGGATGCTGAGGCGAAGGCGCGGGCAACGAGCGCGGGATCTAGCACGTGGGCGCTGTCCGGGAACCAGACGCCGGCGGCGGGCAGGTTGGTCGCCCGCGCCGCGCGCGCTTGGGGGGACGTGGACGCTTGCGAGGCCGCGGCGCGAATCAACTCCGGTGGTGCGTCGCTCGTTGCGATTCCCAAGTTCGCGGCGCGGGCGCGTTCGGCAACAGCATGCTCCGCCGCTTTATGGCCGAGCCAGAGTGCGTAGTGGCCGTTGCGGCGTAGGAGGTCTCGCCCACCAACCTCGCAGAGTTGAGATTCCAGCACGTTAGCTGCGTTCCTAACGAGGGGTGCGAGGTGCTTCGTGTTGGCCTGCTGGCGGAAGCCTGCGACGGCGAAACGCGCCATCCAGGGCGCCATCACTGCCACTCGGCGTAGCGGTATGTCGAGCACGCCGCCGAAGGCCACCAATTCGCGCCAAAAACTGAGCAGAAGTTGAGCTGATGGAAGTGGCTGTAGTTGCTCGGTGGCGATGTGTCCGACGTTGCCGAAGGAGGCGCCAGCCGTCGCGGGGTCCGCGCGGTCGATTAGCAAAACATGCCGTCCAGCCTTCGTCAGCGCCCAAGCGACTGCGCAACCGACAATGCCGGCACCGACGACGGCAACTTCGGCCCCGGTGATGGCGGCACGGTGCGCGGACGCGGATCCGCTGTTGCCGGCGCCGGGGAGTGTCATAGGGTCCGCGTGGTCACAGGCGGCGCGAGGCCGACGTGCGGGCCGGTGCAGGGAGCGCAAGAAGCGTCCACGCCTAGGCCACCGGGGGCAGAATCCAACGTCTGGCACCGCGAACAGAAAATGCGGCACTGCACCCAGCAGTGAGCCGTAAAACTCTCACGTTATGTACAGTCCCGCCCCCAAAACCTGAGCCAATAGCGGCGACTTCGTCCCGGCCAATAGCCGTCTTACCCATGAGTGGCCCGTCGCTTGTCGCTCTGAGTGGCTAACGTATACGATCTACGCTACCCCCTCAACCCGAGCTCTCGCTGAATGGCAACCCCTATCGCCTGTAATTGGTCCGGTGTCTTTCCTGCCGCGACCACTCAGTTTGATCAATCACTCAACGTCGATTTGGCTGCCACCCAGGCTGTGCAGGCGGCGCTGATTCGGGACGGCGTGCATGGCATGGTGGTGCTGGGGACGGTGGGCGAGAACAACTCGCTGAGCGCAGACGAGAAACGCGCGGTGCTAAAGGCAGCGGTTGAAACATCAGCTGGGAAGGTGCCCGTCATCACCGGCGTATCCGAACTCACCACACCAAACGCGGTCGCGTACGCACGAGACGCTGAGCGCCTGGGCGCGGATGGATTGATGGTTTTGCCAGCGATGGTCTATGTGCCGAGCGCGGCGGAGCTGGAGCACCACTTCCGCGCAGTGGCGCAGGCCACCTCGCTGCCGATCATGTTGTACAACAATCCCCCGGCGTATCGGGTGAACATCGACCTGTCGACGCTCGGGAGACTGGCAGAGCAGCCCAACATTGTGGCCGTGAAGGAATCCGCACCGGATTCGCGCCGCTTCACCGACATCTTTAATGCGTTCGGCGAGCGGTTCGTGCTATTCGCGGGCCTCGACGACGTCGCGTTCGAGGGAATTTGCCTGGGTGCCAGAGGTTGGGTGTCCGGGCTGACCAATGCGTTTCCGAAGGAGTCGCTCGCGCTGTACGAAGCACTAAAGGCGGGAGATCTGGAGAAGGCGCGTAAGATCTACCGATGGTTCATGCCACTGCTGCACTTGGATGCGGAGCATGACTTGGTGCAAACGATCAAGTTGGCAGAGCAGATCATGGGACGTGGGTCTGAGCGCGTGCGCGCGCCACGGATGGTGCTGAGCGGAGATCGACGCGCGGCAGTGACAGCCATGGTGAACAAAGCCGCGGCGACTCGCCCGGCGTAGGTGCGGCCCAGTGGTTCCACCACCATCGACTTCCCGCGGCGGCGGCTGCGGCCAGGCCTGGGACTCGCGCCACGCTAGGTTTAATGACAGCCGCCTCACGCGTTTATCAACGACACTAACGCCATGAAATCAGTCTTCTTCTGCATCGATGGTCACACCGCAGGCAACCCGGTTCGCCTCGTCGCGGGTGGCGCGCCATTTCTCAACGGCGCCAACATGAGCGATCGGCGCCAGGACTTTCTGACACGGTTTGACTGGATCCGCCTTGGCCTCATGTTCGAGCCACGCGGGCACGACATGATGTCCGGCGGATTTGTGTTTCCTCCAATCGATCCCGCCAACGATGCTGCCATCCTCTTCATCGAAACCAGCGGCTGTCTGCCGATGTGTGGTCACGGCACGATCGGAATCGTCACTTTTGCACTGGAACATGGGCTGATTCGGCCGCGCACGGCCGGCCGCCTGAGCATCGAGGTGCCGGCGGGACTGATTGGGATCGACTACGCCACCAATGGGAACAAGGTCACGGGTGTCACGATTCGTAACGTCCCGTCGTATATGGCAGCCAAAGGCGTCGAGATCGACGTCCCGGGCCTCGGGCCCCTCGTCGCAGACGTAGCCTACGGGGGTAACTTCTACGCAATCATCGAGCCCCAAGGCGCCTACAAAGGCATCGACCAGCTAGGGGCCGCAAATATCCTCTCCCTCAGCCCGGTGGTGCGCACGCTCATGCGCAAGGCAGTTGAGCCAGTGCACCCTCTGGACTCAACCATCCGGGGAGTCAGCCACGTGATGTGGACAGATAAACCGAAAGGTGAGGGCGCCGACGGACGAAACGCTGTGTTTTACGGCGATCGCGCAATCGATCGCTCTCCCTGCGGGACTGGGACGTCAGCGCGCCTGGCGCATTTGGCAGCCAAGGGACAGCTGAAAGTGGGCGACCAATTCGTCCATGAGAGCATTATCGGTAGCCGGTTCATCGGTCGTGTCCAGCAGACAGTAGATCTTGGCGGTACTACGGCTATTATCCCCATGATTGAGGGAGCCGCGTTCACCACGGGATTCAACACATTGTGGATTGACCCGTCGGAACCGTTTCCTTCCGGGTTTCAAGTCATCTAGCCTGGGGTCTCGGCGGGAGCTCGGGGCGATGTGACATAAAGGAAATGAGCAGGCGATGCCTGCGCGTATGTCGGAGAACCTAATTCGCACCATGAGCGGGCAAATCACAGCCCGTATCAGGGAGAAGATCCTGACGGGAGTTTACCCGCCGGGCTCCGCACTGCTGCAGGACGTGATCGCCGCAGAATTCGGTGTCAGCAAGATTCCTGTGCGCGAGGCACTCGTCCAGCTTCGCGCAGAAGGGTTGGTCGACGTTTTCGCTCACCGGGGCTTCCAGGTTCGCCCTCTGTCCTCGCTCGAGGTTGATGAAGTCTTCCGGCTGCGCTCGCAGATCGAGCCGGCAGCCGTTGCGGAGGGCGCACGCCGCGCCCAAGCGGAAGATCACGATGCCACGCGGTTAGCCTTCGGGAATTTGAACGATGCGTTGGCCGCGGGTGAGTTGTACGAATCCGGGGATCTGAATCGCGCGTTTCATATCGCGCTCATCGTCCCCCGCTTGCAGCCCATTACCGCCGAAATCCTCAATCGACTCCACACGCTTTCACAACGATACGTGCGCATGCATCTGCTGCCGCCGGGTCGCGTCAAACGCGCCACGCAGGAGCACACCGGGCTGTTCGAGGCTTGGATCAGCCGCAACACGGAAGATGCGATCCGTCTCACTCACATGCACATCGAGACGACGCGCGACGACCTCGCGCAGCTGCTGCAAGCCCCTAAGTAGCTGCCGGCGGAGCGGTGGACTGCCGCACTACTAATTCGTGTTGAACCAGTCGATCGACGGAAGCATGCGCTTCTCCATCCCGGCGCTTCCGGATCTTCCGAATGAGCAGATCCAACGCGGCTTCCGCCATCTGCGAGATGGGCTGCCGGATCGTGGTCAACTCAGGCCACACGGTCGTCGCGGTAGCCGTGTCGTCAAAGCCGACGACAGAGAGATTGCGCGGGACATCGAGGCCCCTGCGATGGGCAACGGACACTACGGCGGCGGCCATGTCGTCGTTGCTCGCGAAGATGGCCGTCGGCCGCGGATCCACCGCCAACAGCTTCTCGGCCGCATCCAGGCCGGAGCGATAGCTGAAATAGCCCTGTTCGATGCTCGGGGGCTCGATCTTGCAATCCGCCTCGCGCAGGGCTGTTTCGAATCCCAGCCAGCGCTCGCCACTGGCTGTCTGGTTCGGGTGACCTTTAATGAAGGCGATGCGGCGATGACCCAAGGTGAGCAGATACCGTGTCATCTCGTAGGCGGCCTTGAAGTCGTCGATCCGGACGCAGGATGCGTCCGGGCGAAATCGACCTGTGGCGACCGCTACCGTGGGCACACCAGCCTTCTTGAGCTCAGTGAGGATTACGTGGGACTCGCACACCGGGGGTGGCAGGATGACCCCGGACACGCCTCCCTCAATCAGGCGTCGGACAGCGGCCCGCTCCCCAGCGGGGGAACTGACTTCACACTTCTCCAACATCAACTGGGCGCTCTTGCGACTGCTTTCATCCAGCGCGCCCAGTAGAAACTCGCTCAAATACGCGGCGCTGGGATTGCTGTAGAGCAGGCCGATTCGGGCGTTCTGAGCGCCAGCCAAGCTTCGCGCGGCCGGGTTGGGGGCGTACCGCAGGTCTTTGACAGCCGCGAGCACAACTTCACGGGTAGTTTCCCGTACGTTTCTTTCACCGTTTACAACTCGGGAAACGGTCATCGGGGACACGCCGGCTTTGCGCGCGACGTCATGAATGGTGGTACCACGACGACTGCCGCGGCCAGGTTTGCGCAGTGATGGCATGTCGCCATTGTGCACCATGTCGCTGCAGCGTGAGCGGTGCAAAGGCTCGAGGCCGTTACGCCGTGTCGCAGTGCGCTGACAGTTCCGATTCCTGCTTATCGGACGTACCCTTCGACTCATGTGCGAACGAATTGTCATTCCCGACCGAGACGAGGTTGAGCAAGAGCTCAGCGTCAACAATGCCTGGTGGACGTTCTCGACCCGATTCAATGTGGCCGCGACGCACAGCGTTCCAGCGGCGCGCATGCATGACAAGGAGTCGGAAGGCGTAATGATGCGGTGGGGGCTCGTGCCCGCAGCCACCAAGGGCCCGGAGATCGGGCAGGGTTTGCCCAGCGTCAGGTCCGTCGCTATCGAGTCTTCTGACGAGTATCGGTCCGTCTGGCTATATGGCCAGCGCTGCATTGTCCCGCTCGCGGGCTTCTATGTCTGGCAGCGAACCGATGCGGGCTACCGGCAGCCGTTTTACGTGCGCCTGGTCAATCGTCCGGTGTTTGGAGTCGCAGCCTTGTGGGATCGGTTTGTGACCGATGACGACGATGTCATTGAAGGCTGCGCCATCGTCACTGTGCCTCCCAACAGTCTGCTGTCCGAGATCGATAACTCGGGGGCCCAGATGCCCGCCATCCTCAACCGGGACAACTATCAGACCTGGTTGAGTGGCCGGCCGGCGCAGGCCCGGGATCTCCTGAGCTCGTATCCCCCGGAACGAATGCTCACCCACGCAGTGGGACCGCACGTCAATTTTCTGGAATACGACGATCCCAGCCTGATTCGGCCGATCGTATAAACTGGCGCGTTCGAAGCCTCCCCCGTTCCGGCCGAGGCCTTCCGCTCTTACTGAGGAGAGACTGTGCGTTCGTGCGTTTTGAGCGTTTTGGCGGGCGCTGCGGCGCTGCTCTCGAGTGCCTGCGGCCAGCAGACCGCGGCACCCCCTGCTCCGGCACCACCACCCAATCCCGAACAGCAATTCTCGGCGCTGGAGCGTCGTTATGTGATCTTCGTGCTGGAGCGGTACCCGGTGGTGTCTACCTATCTGGGCGGCTCCGAGTTTGATAAGTCGCTCGCCGACAACGACGGCAAGCTGCGTGACTACTCGGCGGACGCGCTGAAGGATGAGGATGCCCACCTGGGCGAATTCCGTGAGCAGTTCACGGCCCTCGATCCCAACACGCTGCCGCCGCGGCGGCGGATCGATCGCAATGTGGCGCTGGCGGAGATCGAATTCCTGTTGCATCAACACCAGGTGCTGCGCCACCAGGAGCGCGCGCTCGACAGTTATGTCGACGAGGCGTTTCGGGGTGTTGACTGGCAGATTCAGGGCATGACGTCGACCGGGTCGGCGACCTATGGCACCGAATCCGAATGGCAGGCGGTCATCGCCCGGACCCGCGCGATACCGGCCTATCTGGCCACCGCTGAAAGGCAACTCGCGGCGGGTGTTGCTGCGAAGAACACTCCTGACTGGCGCATGTTGCGTGACCATGGGTTGCAGTCGCCGGTGGCTGACGCCGAGTATTTCTCGAAGACGCTGCCGCAGATTGCCGGAGCAGACATCGCTTCTGCACACAAGGATGCGTTGCTTGCCGATCTGCAGAAGTCCGGCGATGACGCCGCGGCCGCCTATCAGCATCTGCGGAAATTTGTCGCGGACACTTTCTTCGACAAGCCGGATGGCAAGGACGCGTCCGCCCTGAAGGCCGATTACCGTGCTGACCGGTTCGCCTTCGGACGCGCGGAATATGACTGGGCGCTACACAACAACCTGCGCCTCGATACGACGGCCAGCGAGCTGTTCAATGAGGCGGAGCCCATCATTGTTGATTCGCGTGACCAGATGATTGCGCTGGCGCGCGAGGTGGCCAAAAGTCACAAGTGGAAGACGCCGGTGGATGGTCCGGGCGTCGTGCGCTCGGTGTTTGAGCAGTTGAGTCACGATGCGCCCCGCAACGACGACGAGATGGTCGAGTGGTATCGCAAGACCGGTCAGCGGCTCGTGGCTTACGCTCGCGCAACCGGGCTGTTTGATGTCCCATCGGAGTACCAGCTCGATGTGACGGTGACCCCGCCGCCACTGCGCTCCGGTTTGGATGGCGCGGCGTACTACCCCGCGCCGCCGTTCAAGAAAACAGGTGTGGGCCGATTCTATGTGACCCCTACCGGAAATGATCTGGCGGTGCTGCGCCACGAGCACAATCGCGCGGCGATGCCGGATCTCGCCGCCCACGAAGGCTTTCCAGGACACGACTGGCACTACAAGGTCATGACTCAGTACCGGGATGACATCTCGCCGTTGCGCTGGCTGACTCCCGGCGCGGTTGAGGATTCGTCCTCCATGTGGCAGGACTCGATGGCCGCGGAAGGCTGGGCGTTGTATTCCGAGGCACTCCCCAGCGAGCCGCAGGCCGCAGCTCCCAACGGGTTTTACAGTCCGGAAGAGCATCTCTACCAACTTCGCGGCAAGTTGTATCGCGATCTGCGGGTGCGCATCGACACAGGCATTCATACCGGCCTCATGCAGTTCGAAGAGGCGGTTACGCTGTTCTCGGAGACAGTCGATTTTCTGCCGGGCGCGTGCACGGACGCGAAGCTGCTGAAAAATCCGGATAAGCGGGCCAGTTGTGACTCGGCCCGGCGCGCCGTCACCCGTTATTCAAAATGGCCGACCCAAGCGATTACCTATCGCCTGGGGAAGGATCAGATCATCAGCTTGCGCAAGCGTGTCCAGGAGAAGTTGGGCGATGGGTTCTCGGCCAAGCAGTTTCACCTGGAATTCATGAAGCAGGGCACGATTCCAGCCACCTACTTCGCTGACGAGTTGCTGAACAGCCTGCAGAAGTGACCCGCAGGCTCAGTGCCTGCGGGGCTTCTTGAGGAAGTCTTCCCGGTCCGCGGACGTAACACGCACCTGCGACGTGTTGCGGCCGCGGGCGAGCGTCATCGCAATCTCTGATCCGGCAGGGCCTACACGCCACACTTTCCGGAACAATTCGGCGAGGTCTGACACGGGCTCGCCGGCCACCTCGAGCAGTACGTCGCCCAGTTTCACGCCGGCGCGCTGCGCGGGACCACCCTGGGTGAGTCCCCGAACCACCAACACGCCCTGCAGCGGCGTGGCATACAGACCCAGCCACGGCCGGGCGGCGCGTGCAGGCCGGCCAAACTTCAACATGTCTTCCAGGATGGGCTCGAGCAGATCGATGGGCACAAACATGTTCGCATCGACCGTTTCAGGACCGGCCGCTTCCTGGACGAGCAGCGAACCAACTCCCAGCAACTTGCCGTCTTCGCCGACGAGGGCCGTGCCGCCCCACTGCGGATGAGCAGGAGCCGTAAACAGCGCCTCATCGAGAAGGTATTCCCAGTAGCCGGCGAATTCGCGCCGCGCAATGATCTTGGCATCCAGGGCATGTTCGAGGCCGCCGTGGCCGATCACCGTCACACTGTTGCCGACAGCTGCGGATGACGCCGAGCCGCGTTGCATGGTCGGGACGTCGAGACGTCCGAGCGGCAGCACCAGGCCAAAGCCCGTCACCTGGTCGTAGGCGAGCGCATGGCCGGGAACGACAGCCCCGTCATTTGTGGTCAACCAGATGGATTCGGCTTCAGTGATCAGGTAACCGATGGTGAGTACGAGGCCGTCGGAGCCGATGACGACGCCATGTCCCATTCGCTCTGTGCCGAGCACCGAGGCAGTAAATGCCTCGTCCGGGACCTCTGAGTGCACCTGCACCACTGACTGCAACGCGGCTTCCAGATTGAAGCGCAGGTTTTCCTGCCGCGGTTGCAGGCGCTCAGGGAAGGCCCATTCAGTGGTTTCGGCCATGAAGACACATTCCGCGGTTTAAACTCCTGCACCTCATTTTACGCATGAGCCTGGGGAAAGTAACCGCTGATCAAGAGCACACGTCGGTGATTGCACACACTGTTCAGACCGAGTCTTTGGCGGTGCTCGCACAGCGGACAACGATGGTGTCCGCAATCCTGTCATGCAGACATTGGCGCGACTCCTGGTAGATTAGGAGCGGATCGACGAGTTGGTATAACCATCCCACGTAGGGCAGCAGATTTGGCAAGCCATTCACGACGTTGCGCAGCACGAAGATCCGGGCGAACGAGGCCCGTGAGCCATCCGTGCGGACCACTTTGATGCCGACCAGGCGCTTGCCGATGGATTGACCATTGGCAGCCACGAACCAGGCTGTGATGACACACCAGGCAATCAACGCAACGACCGTGACAATGGTTCCAGGGCCACCCAGCATCGCCCGCACAATGTCGCCGGTATCAATCAATTCAGGATCGGTGCCGCCGGAGACCATTGAGATGATCGCCGGAACGGCCCCAAAGACCATGGGCAGGCTGATGCCCAACAGGATCAACTCGTCGATGCTGGCGGCCAGAAGCCTCGTCCCTCGTTCGGCGAGACTGCCGGGCGCGCCCATTTTTACCGGCTCATGCCGCGCCGGGCTGACAGATGAACAGGTGGGCGGGCAGGATGTTGAGTGGCTCGAACTTGCGTTTAACGTAACGGAACACGCGGGTCAGATCGGGCAGCACGCGGGTGGTGAATTGAAAGACGAGGAACGATCCGCCGCTGGCGAGTGCCTCGCAGGTACTTTGCAGAATCGGCTGGCGAATGGCCTGGGGCATGGACCCCAGGGGAATGCCCGAGATGATGTAGTCGGCCTTGGAGTGGCCGAATTTCTGCATGATCTCCTTCACGTCCGCGGCGGAGGCCTCCACGACCTGCAAGCGTTCGTCGACCAGCGTTTTCCGCAGGAAACTGACAAATTCGGGATTCATCTCGATGGCGATCAGGTGCGCATCGGGACGCATGCGGCGCAGGATTTCGGCAGTGATGCCACCCACACCCGGACCGTACTCGACGATGACGCGCGCCTTGTCCCAGTCGATGGGCTCCAGCAGCTGCTTGATCAGGAACCGCGAGCTGGGAATGATCGAGCCCAGCATCCGCGGATGGCGGAAGAAATTACGGAAGAATAAAAAGGCATCCCCTTTGGGTGCGCCGGGTTGTACTTCGTTCTTAGACACGGTGCTGTCCACGTGACTGCTGCCCATTCGAAACTCCCGTAAGATTTAAGTAAGTTCCGGGACGCGAGTCGCCCTATGCGACGTTAGCAATATTTTTTCCCGGTTACCATCCGCCAAGCCTGCTCACGTATGTGCGTCAGGTCAACTAGCCGCCACTATCCGCCGGAACGCCTGGCTTCGTAACCGAGCTTCAGCAGTTCCACGACCAGCCGGTCCCGGTGATCGCCCTGGATCTCGATCGAGCCGTCCTTGACCGCTCCGCCGGCGCCACACAGCCTTTTTAGACGGGTCGCAAGGGCTTCCAGTTCCTCGCCCACGAGCGGCAACCCGGTAATCACTGACACGCCTTTGCCGCTGCGGCCACTCGTCTCGCGGCCGACTCGTACCTTGGCGGCAGCAGCCGGGACAGGTGTCGCCGGACGTGCAGCAGTGCGCAATCGCGCCGGGTCGGTCCGCATCACGACGCCGCGATAAGTGTGCTTCGCCTTCATGAAGCTACTTTACCGGCATCCACGCAATTCAACCAAGACTAGACCGGACTGGCCTGTGAGGACGCATTTTGCATGCCTGAGTTAAACTGCGCGATGCTGTGTAGCGGGGAGGGAACTCGTGGTCCGGTTCATTCATACGGCGGATTGGCAGCTCGGTTTGAAGCTGCGTTATCTGCAGCCCGAGCGGGCTGCCCAGTTGCGGCTCATCCGGTTTCAGACAGTGCGCGCCATCGCCGCGGTGGCGAAGTCCCGGCAGGCTGACTTTGTGCTCGTGGCCGGCGATGTCCTGGATGACAACGGCCTCGGCCGTGACAATTTGCAACAAACCGGCGACGCGCTGCGCAGCTTCGGCGAGCTGCCCGTGGGCCTGTTGCCGGGCAACCACGATGCCGCGACAGCTGACTCGGCGCTCCTGCGCCTGGAGCTGCCACCTACCGTACGAGTCCTCGCTGAGCGCACGGCAATCCCGTTTGGCGACGCGTTGATTTACCCCTGTCCGCTGCAGCGCCGCCACGAGATGGAAGACCCAACACGTTGGCTGCCGGCGCGTGAGCCGGGCGACGGCATCCGGATCGCGGTAGCACATGGAGGTGTCATCGACTTTGCAGTTTCGACGCAGAGTGAGACTCCTAACCTGATCGATGCCGGGCGCGTACTCGCCAAGGGCTTCGACTACCTGGCATTGGGCGACTGGCACAGCACATTCCGGTTTGGTGCGCGTGCCTGGTATTCGGGTGCCCATGAGCCCACCCGCTTCAAGGAGTCCGACCCGGGCGCTGTGCTGTTGGTGGAGATTGATGCTCCCGGCGCCGAGCCGCGTGTCGAGCGCATTCCCGTGGCGAGCACGCGCTGGCTGACCCTCGATCTCGAGTTGCTGGAAGATGCGCAGGTCGGGGAGTTGCGCCAACGCCTGGATGCGCTCGAGGAGCGGTCACAGACCCTGTTGAATCTGAACCTGCGGGGCGCGATCTCGCTGGCGGCCCGCGATTCACTGGATGCCCTGCTGGTGGACTATGCGGCGCGCCTCGTCCATCTGCGTTATGACACGAGCCGTTTGCAGACTGAACCTACGGACGATGATCTGGCGAGAATGCGCGCCGAGAGCTTCATGGCCGGCGCTCTGGAGAATCTGCGCGAATCGGGTGAGAGTGCTGCAAACGATGCGATCCGGCTCCTGTATCGTCTGAACCGCGAGGCCGCGAATGAGGTTTCGTGAGATCGAGCTGCGCAACTGGCGCGGTCTCAACCAGGTTCTGGCCGTCCTCTCGCCCCGTCTCAACCTCATCCTCGGTCCCAACGAGTCAGGCAAGAGCCGCATATTCCAGGCACTGCAGTTCGGCCTGTTTGAAACCTACAAAGGAACCGCGCAACGCAAGCAGGCGCTGCAGAGCTGGGCATCGCCGGAGTCCCCGTTTGTGCGCATCGCCTTCACTGACGGTGAAGTTGACTACGAGCTGCAAAAGCAGTTCCTCAAGGGTGCTTCGGCCCAACTGTCCGGCGGGGGTAAGACACTCCGCGGTGATGATGCTGAAGACGCTCTGAGGCAGATTCTCGGCGCGCGGCCGGCGGGCAGCCGTGGTGCCGGAATCGACGATCTCGGCATCTGGCCGCTGCTCATGGTGTCGCAGGGCGACTCGCGCTTGCCCGTGCAGGAGCACTTGAACGAAGACGGGCGGGGACGTCTGCATGACCGGTTGTCCCGTGAGATAGGGGTTGCTGTTATCTCGGCAACGGGACAGCGCGTCATGTCCTTGGCAGAGGAAGAGTATCAACGGTATTTCACGGCGACGGGGCAGGAAGGCAGGAGTCTTCGGGATGCGCGCGGTGAGTTGCGCGCGGCGCAGGAAAGGTTGGCTGCTGCCACCGTGGCACTGCAGCGCCAGGAGCAAACGGCACAGAGTCTCGCGAGCAATCGCCTCGACCTCGTTGAGTTGGAGGGGCGGCGGGTTGAGGCTCAGAGGCAGGCCGAAGTCGCACGTGACCGGTCCGAGGGGGCACAGGCCGCCGGACAGTTGGTCGCAGCAGCGCAAGGGGCGCTCGACACCAATGTACAAAAAGCGTCGAGTGCGCGCGATGCTCTTGCTGCCCGGCAGCAAGCCGACACGACTATCGAACGGCTGACCAGTGATCTCGCCAGACTGGAGATGGAGATTGCGCAGCGTGCGGGCCTGCAACACGAGTTGGAGCGAGCGTTTCATGAGGCGGAACGGCGCTTTGCCGAAGCTTCCACGAGCGCAAAGGATGCGCGTATCGCGGTCGAGAGCCTGCAGCGCCAGCGGCGGCGTGAGGAGCTGAGTAGTGTTTCGCGGGATCTGCGTACGCGGATCGCGGGGCTGCAGCAATTGGATGCAGCGATTGCGGCTGCCCGTGCTTCACGGGCTCAGCTGCCGTTGATTGATGATGCGAGGCTCAGTCGGTTGAAGTCGCTCGAGCAGGTCTCACGCTCGGCGTCGGCAAAGCTTCAGGGTGCTGCCGTCAACATAGTCGTGCACCTGCGGCAGGATGCCGTGATCGACGGAACGCGGCGGGCCGGCGGTGAAACGGTTCAGATACACGTGGTTGAGAACCAGCGCATCTGCATCGGCGATCTGGCGGATGTTGAAATACGCCCCGGCAGCGGCGAGTTGGAGCGATTGCGATCGGCTGCAGCGGCCGCCGCCGCGGAATTGGAGTTGGCATTGAAAGCGGCCGGCGCCGAAAACGTGGCGAGTGCGATCGCGGTTCATGGCGAGCGTGCGGCTTGCGAGCAGCAGATCGCGGAGCTCGGCAAACAAGTCAGGGCGACATCGTCAAAGTCTCTTGCGCAGCTGCGTGAGGAGCTCGACACCTGTTCGGCGGAGCTGACGCGGCTCGGGGCTGCAAGTCCAACGGTGCTCAACGAGACAACGCTTCAGGCAGCCATCGGGACGGCCGAAGTCGCAATGATCCAGGCTACCAGCGATCGGGACGGAGCGGCCGCTGCTTTGAACGAGTTCCGCAATGACATGACGGCCTTGCGCGCGAAGCTCGAAACGCTTCGCGATGAGCGCGAGCGATTCGTGAGTTTGTATGCGCAGCGGCCTACGGCGCTGCAATTACAGAAGGTACTCGACGCGGCCACGGGCGAGCGCGAACGCTCGACTCGGGCCCTGGCGGATGCGAAACGTGAGTTTGTCGACCTGGGGGGCGCAGAGATCCAAGCTGATGCGCGGCGCTTGGGAATTGCGGCGGAGGGTTTGGCAAGTCGAGTCCGCGACGTACGCAGTGCAGGTGATCAACTGCAGGGCGAGCTGCGGACGCTGATGCTCAGTGGACACTACGAGTCGAGGGAGGAGGCTGCGTCCAAAATGGAGCAGGCGCGAAGCGATCTGGAGCGTCTCGAGCGCCAGGCGGCGGCCGCGAAGCGGCTTTGGGAAGTGCTGAGTGACGAGCGGCGACGGGTAGTCGAAAAGCTCACCGCACCGGTGACCTTGCGCCTTCGCCCCTATCTGCAGGAGCTGTTTCCGGGCTATGTGCTCGATGCGGGTGAGGGGTTGGATATCCTGGGAATCCAGTCCGAGCAGCTCACCGAGCCCTTTGGAGAGTTGTCGGGTGGGGCGCAGGAGCAGATCTCGCTGCTGACGCGCATCGGGCTTGCGGAAGTGCTGGCGGCGCAAGGGACACTGCCGCTCGTGCTCGATGATGCGCTGATCAACACCGATCCCGAACGGATTCGCCGAATTCAGCGGCTGCTGTTTCGGGCGGCTGACAACCTGC
>JAXDQF010000073.1:0-6311 GCA_034668025.1 Gammaproteobacteria bacterium
TCCGAATTGGCTCGGTTGCTGGAGCATCCGGCCATCTGGCGCGGGACCAGTGTCGCGCGAGCAGAAGTCCTGTCGTCGGGCTTTGCTGCTCTGGACGAACGTCTTCCCGGCGGGGGTTGGCCGCGTAGCGGTCTGATTGAGATTCTCGTTTCCCGTTTGGGTGTTGGTGAGCTGACGCTGCTCCTGCCACTGCTGGCAGCGCTCACCAGCGGCCCTCAGGCACGCTCATGTGTCTGGGTGGCTCCGCCGTTCGAGCCGTTCGCGCCCGCTCTGGCAGCCCATGGCGTGGCCCTGGAGCGAGTCCTGGTTGTCAGGGTGCCCGCCGCACAAAAACGTCTCCGCGGCGGCGCTCTGTGGGCGTTTGAACAAGCCTTGGGGTCAGGTGCCTGCGATCTCGTGATGGCCTGGGCGAAGCGGCCGCGGGGGAAGGAGGTTCGCCGGCTGCAGCTTTCGGCTGAGCGCGGTCGCACGCTCGGGGTGTTGTTTCGGCCTTCGCAGGCTGCCGGGGAGTCTTCGCATGCCGCACTGCGAATGACTGTCGAGCCGTCGGTCTACGGCGTGCGCGTCAATCTGCTCAAGAGCAAAGGCGGCGTGCGTGGCTGCGTTGAGATCAATCTGCTGCCGGCCGGAAATTGAGTATGCGGCCGCGAATACTTCGTAAGAGCAATGCGCGGGTTGTCAGCCTCCCTACGTCGCGCACTGCGCTGCGATCTGTCGATACTCAGCGGGAACCCGCTGAGTCGCCGCAGCTGTGGGTCGGCACGCACATCCTTTCACTGAAGGGCGCGGCGACTCTCGAGAAGCTTGCGACCCGCGCACAAAGATTTACACCGCGCGTGAGTCTCGTCGCACCGGACGGACTTCTGCTGGAGGTCAAGGGAAGTTTGCACCTGTTCGAGGGTGTTGACGGGTTGCTCCGGGCGTTCAGCCAGGACTGCGAAGCCATCGGGATCGAGTCCACGGTGGCACTCGCACCCACACCGCTGGCCGCGATGGTTGCCGCTCGTGTCGGCAAGCCTTTTGTTGTAACCAACAAAGCGCAACTCGTCGGGCGACTGACAGCGTTGCCGTTGGGGCCGTTGCGCTGGCCGGACGATGTCGTAGAGCGCCTTGCCCGAATGGGCGTGCGCACGATCGGTCAAGCGCTTCGTTTGCCCAGGGCCGGGTTTGCACGACGTTTCGGACCCGCCCACCTGGCTGAGCTGGACCGATTGACGGGCCGCAGTGCGGACCTCCGGCATCATTTCCAACCGCGAGAGCGCTTCCGGCGCCGTCGCGAGCTCACCTACGAGATGGAAAACAACGCGACGATTCTCGCGGCTTTTGCGCCGCTACTGGCAGACCTGGGAAAGTTTCTGGAGCTGCGGCAGAGCGGGATCACGGAGCTCGAGTGCCGATTGCGACATCGGCACGCTCCACCGTCGACGTGTGTTCTGAGATTGGCAGCGCCAGTGGCGGATGTTGCCCGGATCACAGAGTTGCTGGGAGAGCGTTTGAACGCGCTGGTTCTGCCGGAGCCCGTGCGCTCTTGCGAGCTGCGCTCGAGCCTCCCGGTGCTGCGGGTGCTCAGCTGCGATTCGTTGTGGCAGCCAGGTGAGTATGGAGGCAGCTCAGGGCCTGAGTCGCCGCAGCTCGTTGAGCGATTGCGCGCGAGGCTAGGGCATGAGGCCGTTTACGGATTGCAGATGTTGCCGGGACATCGTCCCGAACGTGCGTGGGCCATGTGTGAGCCTGTGACCGCAACCCGCCCCGTTGATTCGCGACGCGCCGGCGCGAGCGGGCCCACGGTGTCAGGTTCCGCGGGCGCGCGTGGCGTTGGCGGCCGCGGTGGGCCCAACACTGTGGCCCCCGGCGCGCGGTCTCTCGAGCTCGTGCCGCCATGGGCTGCGTTTCGCCGGCCTCTGTGGCTGCTGCCTTCGCCCCAGCAACTCGAAGAGATTGAAGGCGTGCCGCGTCGTCGCGGCACGTTGCGATTTTTTGGTGATGTTGAACGGATCGAAACCGGTTGGTGGGATGGGGGTGAAATCGGACGCGATTACTACACGGTTTTCGACATCTATGGTGTACAGCTATGGATATTCCGTGAGCGCGCGGACCCTCACCGATGGTTCCTGCATGGAGTCTTTGGATGAACGGTCCTCAGGCGGCCCCCCTTTTCGTGGGGTCGCGGCGCTTTCTACGGGAATCACTCTGCGCCGGCCTAGGCGCAACGGAGTGCGCTGCCGTGGGTGGGGGAAGCCACCCTTAATGTGCTCAGGATGCCCGATGAAACATGGTTCGCCATGAGCCGCGACCCCTCGAAAAGGGGCGCCCCCGGTTCGTTGCCTCCGTACGCTGAGCTGCATTGCATCAGCAACTTTACTTTCCTGCGGGGCGCTTCGCATCCCCAGGAACTGGTGGAACGCGCCAGTATTCTCGGTTATAGCGCGATTGCCATTACCGATGAGTGTTCCGTAGCCGGCGTTGTACGGGCATACATGGCGGCGAAGCTGTTGCAGCTGAAGCTGCTCATTGGTGCGGAGTTTCGCCTCGCGTGCGGCTTGAAGTTGGTCGCGATTGCCATCGACCGCCGCGGATACGGGCGGCTGTGCCGTTTGATCAGTCGTGGGCGCCGTGCAGCGGTCAAAGGGAGCTACTCGCTCACACGCGAGGATGTGATCGCCTCGGGTTTGGACAGCTGTTTTGTACTGTGGATCCCGGCAGCTCAACCCGCGAAAGAGGAAGCTCACTGGTTGCGGGACTGTTTCGGGACCAAAGTCCGCATCGCAGTGGAACTGTTTCGCGATGGCACCGACAAGCAGCGGCTGCTGACCCTTCAAACCTTGGGGCGTGAGCTGCAGATCCCACTCGTAGCGAGCGGCGATGTCCACATGCACACACGTGACAGGCGAAGACTGCAGGACGCGCTGACCGCCATTCGACTCAACATCCCGATTTCAGAGGCGGGTTGGCATCTGTATCCCAACGGAGAAAGATATCTTCGTGAGCAGACCAGGCTGGCCCGTCTCTACCCGCCCGAGTTGCTCGCCGAATCCGCCGCCATTGCGGACGCCTGCACGTTCTCACTCGAAGAGCTTCGCTACGAGTATCCGCACGAGCTCGTTCCAGCGGGGCATACACCCGCGAGTTATCTACGCAAGCTGGTGGAGGAGGGTATTCACCGGCGATGGCCTGCAGGAATTACCGAGGCAACACGCGCGAGTATTGAAAAGGAGCTCTCGCTCATTGCTGATCTTCGCTATGAGCCGTATTTCCTGACAGTACACGATATCGTCGCCTACGCCCGCAGCAAGGAAATTCTGTGTCAGGGACGCGGCTCGGCGGCCAACTCCCTCGTGTGTTATTGCCTGGGCGTGTCCGCCGTCGGGCCCGAACGGGGAGCGGCACTGCTGTTTGAGCGTTTCATCTCCCGCGAACGGGGCGAGCCGCCCGACATCGACATCGACTTCGAGCACGATCGGCGCGAAGAAGTCATTCAGTACATTTACCAGAAGTATGGCCGCGAGAGGGCAGCCATCGCTGCCACAGTCATCATGTATCGACCGCGTAGCGCTCTGCGCGACATGGCCAAGGTGTTTGGCCTGGATCCCGAGGCGAGCGGCCGGCTATCCAAGGTCATGCAATGGTGGGACGGGAGTGAGACGTTGCCGGACCGGGTACGCGAGGCCGGGTTCGATACAGACGATCCCGTTCTGAGCCGCATCCTGACGATGGCCCGGCAACTGGTGGAGTTTCCCGGATTCCCGCGTCATTTGTCCCAACACGTCGGCGGCTTCGTCATTTCTGAAGGGGTGCTCGAAGAGCTCGTTCCCATCGAGAATGCAACGATGCCCGATCGCACGGTGGTTCAGTGGGACAAGGATGACCTGAACGACCTCGGCTTGTTGAAAGTGGACGTGTTGGGTCTGGGCATGTTGAGTGCGCTGCGGCGGGCATTCGCCCTCGTGAATGATTTCCGTGGGAGCAAGTACACGCTGGGGCAGCTGCCAGACGCCGATGCCAAGGTGTACGAGATGATGTCACGAGCCGACACCATCGGTGTGTTTCAGATTGAGTCGCGCGCCCAGATGTCGATGTTGCCGCGTCTGAAGCCCAACAAGTACTACGACCTGGTGATTGAAGTCGCCATCGTCCGCCCTGGACCGATCCAGGGTGACATGGTGCATCCGTACCTGCGGCGTCGGAACGGGCTGGAGGCGGTTGAGTATCCCAGCGACGCAGTGGCAGCGGTCCTCGAGCGGACGCTCGGTGTGCCTATCTTCCAGGAGCAGGTGATGCAACTGGCGATTGTCGCCGCTGGTTTCTCACCGGGTGAAGCTGACCGCCTTCGCCGCGCGATGGGCGCGTGGAAGCGAAGTGGCGGAATCGAGCATTTCAAGGACAAGCTGCTTGGAGGGATGGCGGCCAACGGCTACTCCGCGGAGTTCGCGGAGCGGATTTACAAGCAGATGTTGGGATTTGGTGAGTACGGCTTCCCTGAGTCACACGCCGCTAGCTTCGCACTGTTAGTGTACGACTCGTCGTGGTTAAAGTACCACGAACCCGCCGCGTTTACCTGCGCGCTGCTCAACAGCTTGCCCATGGGCTTCTACGGCCCCGCGCAGTTGGTGCGCGATGCACGAGCGCACGGTGTTGAAGTGAGGCCGGTGGACGTGCAGGAAAGTGCCTACGAGTCCACGCTGGAGCGACGCGAGGATGGGGAGCCTGCGTTGCGCCTGGGAATGCGAATGGTCAAATCCCTATCCGAGGTTGGCGGAAGGAGGGTAGAGGCTGCGCGCAAGGAGCGTCGCTTCGAGAGTGTTCAGGATCTAGGCCGGCGGGCCGAGCTGGATCGTGGTGACCTCGAAGCGTTGGCGGCGGCGGGCGCACTTTCAGCTCTGAGCGGCAATCGTCACCTCGCATATTGGGAGGTGGCCGGAAGCGAACGCTCCCTGCCGTTGGCGCCGCAGGGTGAGCGGGCAGGCAGTCTCGAGGAGGGGCGGCCGCTTCTGGAGTCGCCAACCGAAGGACAAAGCATCGTTGCCGACTACGCCTCTGTTGGTCTCACGCTCGGGCGGCATCCCATGGCATTACTGCGCGACCGGTTCGCACGCAACCGACTCCTGACCGCAGGCGATCTTGGGTGCGTTGCACACGGCAAGTGGATTCGCACCGCGGGCATCGTGCTGATGCGGCAGCGCCCACAAAGTGCCAACGGCGTGACCTTCCTGACGTTGGAAGACGAAAGCGGGCAGGTGAATGTCATCGTCTGGGAAAGTGTTGGGCAGGAGCAGCGGCGTGCCCTGATCGAGTCCCGACTGCTGGAGGTTCAGGGGGAGTTGCAGCGACAGGAAGGCATCATGCACATCATTGCCAGACGGCTGATCGATCGCTCAGCGTTACTCGGCGAGCTCCTGACCACCTCGCGCGACTTCCACTGAGCGGTTTGAGCGAATCAAACCCGATACTTCGCTTACGTACGGTTGCGCTGTCTTGCGTACTGTTACGCAAACGGGCCAAGTGCGGCGTATACGCTTTAGGTGGCTTATAGTTCCGCGCATGACGGCCAAACGCAGAGCGGTCAGCAGTAGTCTACAAACGCGTCTTGCCGGGCGAATTCTCATCCATGCGAGAGAGCTTGGGTACGGTCCGGGTGCCTGGTTGAGCGAGAACGCACTCGCACAGACGTTTGGTGTTTCGCGAACGCCCGTTCGCGGAGCACTCGCAGTGTTGTCCAAACGTGGTTTGCTCAACGTGGTCCCGCGACGGGGTTATGTCCTCAAGCGCGCAGTGCGTGATCAGGATCTCGAACCCTACGCCGACCTGGCCAGCGAAGATGACAAGCTGGTGCAGCGCATGGCAGCGGATCGGTTTTCCGGAGCTCTCGCGGACAATGTCTCGGAAACAGACCTCATGCGGCGGTACGGTGTTGCTCGCGGCGCGTTGGCCCGTGTGTTGAATGGCCTGGTGCTGGACAATGTCATCGAGAGACGCAGCGGCCATGGATGGCGCTTCCTTCCTGCCTTTGATGCAACGCAGCTACACGAGGACAGCTATCGTTTCCGCCTGCTGATCGAGCCTGCCTGCGTTCTGGAGCCCACGTTTCGCCTCAATAAGGCCCGCGCCCAGCGGTTGCGGCAGATCCACGTCGAATTGCTGTCGCACGGCCTCGAGAAGCTGAGCAGTAGCAAATTCTTCGAATTGAATGCCGAATTCCACGAGTTCGTGGCGAGCTGCTCCCGCAATCGCTTTCTGGAGCAGGCGGTGATTCACCAGAACCGCCTGCGGCGCTTCTTCAGCTATATCGCGGTCTTCGGGCCCGAACGGATGCG
>JAXDQF010000074.1:0-6362 GCA_034668025.1 Gammaproteobacteria bacterium
CGGTAGAGTCCGCGCCAGACTTGTGCCCAGGAGAGAAAGAACCGCTGATCGCCTGTGAAGCCATCCAACACGGGGGCCTTCTTGCCGTTCAGGGACAGGTGATAGGCCTCATAGGCCACACTCAAACCACCGAGATCGCCGATGTTTTCGCCGAGCGTGAGTCGGCCGTTTACATTCAATCCCGGCAATGCCACGAACTGATCGTATTGGGCCGCCAGACTATCCACTCTTTTGCGAAAGGCTTGATCGTCCTGTGGCTGCCACCAGGTACGGAGCACGCCCCGAGCATCGGACTTCGACCCCTGATCGTCGAAGCCATGGCCCATCTCGTGACCGATCACTCCGCCGATCCCACCGTAGTTTACCGCCGCGTCCGCGTTAGGATCGAAGAACGGTGGCTGGAGAATAGCGGCCGGAAACACGACCTCATTGAATGTCGGGTTGTAGTAAGCGTTGATCGTTTGTGGCGTCATGTGCCACTCATCGCGATCCGTCGGTTTCCCGAGGCGATCCAACATACGCTGCCATTCGAACACTTCCGCTCGCGTCGCATTACCAAAGGCATCCCCGGCGCGAACCTGCAAAGCGGAATAGTCACGCCACTTGTCCGGATACCCGATCTTGGGCCGAAACGCTGCGAGCTTCTCGAGCGCAACCTTTTTAGTGTCGGCAGACATCCAGGGCAGCTGTTGAATGCGGGTCGCATACGCAGTTCGCAGGTTCTCGACGAGGGCCAACACCTTTTGCTTGGCCTGCGGCGGGAAATACTGTTGCACATACAACTGCCCGGTCACTTCGCCCAAACCGCCGTTCAGAGCGGCAACGGCGCGTTTCCAGCGCTCACGCTGCTGCGGCTGGCCATTGAGAGTGTGGCCATAGAAATCGAATCGCTCTGTATCAAACGCGGCTGGCAGCACATCCGACCGGGCCGACAGATACTGATACTCGAAATAGGCATGCCAGCGGTCCACCGGAATCTGTTTGAACAGCTTGGCCAACGCCTGCACGGCATCGAGCTCCCGAACCACAAACTCGGTTTGGCCGTCGAGGCTTTGCGCAGCCAGGAGTGGTTGCCACGGGAACCCGGGGGTGAGTTTCTCCAACTCCACGCGAGTGCGCAGGTTGTAGGTCAGATCACGCTCGCGTCGCTTGGCGGCCGGCCAGTGTGCCTTGGCAATCTGGGTTTCGATGTCGAGGATCGAAGCCGCCTCGGCCGCCGCATTCTTTTCGCCCGCCAGCGTCAGCATCCGCTCAACATGCGCTACGTACTTGGTGCGCAGGTTCTTGAATACCGGGTCGTCTTTCAGGTAGTAGTCGCGATCCGGCAGGCTCAGACCGCTCTGTGTGATGACTACAATGTAGCGATCGGGATTTTTCTGATCGGTGGTGATCGCCACAATCAACGGCGATTTGAGATCCAGGTCAGGCCGTCCCATCAAATCAGCCAGCTGCTCGTGCGTGCGCGCAGCGGCGATTGCCTGGAGGCCCGGTCTCGCAGGCTCGAGACCCTTGCTCTCTATGGTGTCAGTGTCGAGATAGGCGCGGTAGAAGTCGCCCGCTTTTTGCTCGGTGCTGCCTTCTGGAGCATTGGGGGGAAGGGATTCGGCAATCGTGCGGATCTGGTGCTCCGAGCGGTCCGCCAACTCGACAAACGAGCCCCAGCTGGTGCGATCCGGTGGAATCTGATTCGTGTCCAGCCATTTCCCATCGGCGAACCGGTAGAAATCGTCCCCTGGCTTGACTGTCTTGTCGCTCGAAGTCAAGTCCAGGCCCCACGCCCCGATCTGTGGGCGCTCCGCCGGTGTTGCAGCTGTCGTGTTATCTGGTTTCATATGGCTAGTGCATCCTGCCGTTGCCAAAATCAGGGCCAGCGAAACCCTGGACCCCGCGATCAGTCGTCCGTGCATGATCTTTCCTCGTTGAGTTTATTGTCGCCACATCGTCGTTGCGAACAGAATCCAGCCCGCAATGAGCGCGAGCCCACCTATTGGAGTGATGATGCCCACGAAGCGGGGCGCGCCGAATGTCAGCAAGTACAGGCTGCCACTGAACAGCACGATTCCGACCAGCACCAACGTGGCCGACCAGCGCAGCAGCTCGCCGTCAACGGAGCGCAGCAACACGCCAATCGCGAGAAGGCCGAGCGCGTGTATGAAGTGGTATCTAACAGCCGTTTCGTATACCAAGAGCTTGTCGGACGACAGATGGGCCTTCAATGCGTGTGCTCCGAAAGCTCCCAAAGCGGTGGCCAAAGCGATCAGGGCGCCGGCTACAGCCAGTGTCTTGCGTGCATCCATCGTTTATTGAGTCCCCGTGCGCGGTTTATTTGTTCCGCGGGCCCAGCAGCGGTGCGATCAGATCGAGCGGTAACGGGAACACGATGATCTGCGTCTTCTCGTGCGAAATATCCGCCAGCGTCTGCAGGTAGCGCAGCTGCATGGCGCTCGGTTGGCGAGCGAGTGATTCGGCGGCCTGGACCAACTGCTGGGCGGCCTGGCTCTCACCTTCCGCGTGGATGATCTTCGCTCGACGAGTCCGCTCTGCTTCGGCCTGTTTTGCCATCGCACGGATCATACTCTCGTCGAGATCCACGTCCTTGATCTCAACGTTGGAGACCTTGATACCCCAGGCCTCCGTGTTCTGATCGAGAATTTTTTGAACATCTGCGTTCAACTTGTCGCGCTGCGACAGCAGATCATCCATTTCGTGTTGGCCCAGCACCGATCGCAGGGTCGTCTGAGCGACCTGGCTGGTTGCTTCGAAGGGGCTGGCAACCTGGAGGATGGCCTTTCCGGGATCGACGACCCGGAAATACACGACGGCATTCACTTTGACCGAAACGTTGTCACGGGTGATCACGTCCTGTTTCGGCACGTTCAATACAACGACGCGCAGGTCCACTTTGCGCATCTGCTGCAACACCGGAAACACGATGACGACGCCGGGACCTTTGATTCCCGTGAATCGGCCGAGCGTCAGCATCACACCGCGTTCATATTCGTTCAACACCCGGAAGGTGCTGATCAGCAGCAACAGAACGAGGACGACGACGACTATTCCGTAGGGCATGGGGATCTCCGCTTGCGATGTATCGGGGTGTCAGATCAAACAGGCTCGACCCACACCGTCAGACCATCTACTCGTGTTATTCGTACGATCTGGCCGGCCAGTACGGCCGAAGAGCTCAGTGCGTTCCAGATCTCACCACCGTAACGGACCCGCCCTCTTTCGGCGAAAGTCTCGATGACCTCGGCAGGCGCACCTACCATTGTCTGCACACCCGTAACCACCGGGCGGCGCAGGGAACCACTGGCAATCCAGGCCGTGGCGACGATGACCAGTCCGCCGACCGTCGCGATTGCCGCAATCACGGGTAATCCAATGTTCATGCCGGGAATATCGGTGTCAAACAGGATCAGCGAGCCGACAATAAAGGCAATGAGGCCACCCAACCCGAGCGAGCCGAAGGTGGGGAAGAAAAACTCCGCGACGATCATTCCGACGCCCACGGCAACCAGTGCCAGTCCAGCGTAGTTCACGGACAAAATCTGAAACGCGAACAGGGCTATGAGCAATGAAATGGCACCCACCACGCCCGGGAAGACCGCGCCGGGATTGTACCCTTCGAACAGAAGACCGTAGATACCAATCAAAAGCAGCCCGTACGCAATCGTCGGGTTTGTTATCACAGATAACAGCTCTACGCGCCAGTCTGGCTTGAGGTTCGTAACCGCCAGGTCGCGTGTCGCAAGCTTCATCAGGTTGTTGCCAACGCGGACCTCGCGTCCGTCTATCTGACTCAGCAAATCCGGAATGTCGTGCGCTACGACGTCAATGACGTTTTGTTTGAGCGCCGCATTTGCAGAAAGGCTCGCGGCGCCGCGAACAGCTTGCTCCGCCCAGTCGGCGTTGCGTCCTCGAAGTTCGGCAAGTCCCCGAATGTAGGCAACCGCGTCGTTGAGGATCTTACGTTCCATCGGTGATTCGGAAGGTGGCGTCTCAGGCTGCTTTGCCGATTGCTGCCCCGACGCTGGCTCTGCAGGTTGCTCTGGAGTCTTCGTGGGAGGTTTCTCGCCAGGCCCATCGTCGGAGTGCCCGGAGCCGCGTTCGTTCCCGCCTCCAATCGAAACGGGGGTTGCAGCGCCCAGGTTCGTCGCGGGTGCCATCGCGGCAACGTGACTGGCGTAGAGAATGTATGTTCCTGCGCTCGCCGCTCGCGCGCCCGACGGTGAGACATAGCTGACGACGGGAATGGGCGACGCCAGGATCGCGCGAATGATGTCGCGCATGGAGGAGTCGAGGCCGCCAGGCGTGTCGATCTGCAGAACGACTACGCGGCTGCCACTGAGCCGGGCCGTCTCGATTCCCTTGGTTATATAGCGCGAAGTCGCGGGCCCAATGGCGCCGTTGATCTCGAGTACGGTGGCGATCTTGCTGTCTGTTGCCGGTAACGCGCCTGCAGCAGCGGTAGACGGCGATTGGGGTCCACCGTGCAAAGAATCCGGTGGAGAGCCTGCAATTGAGACCGGCGCGAATACGGTCATCGCAATTGCGGCTATTGCCGCCAATGCGGCAAGCGACACCCTGAAACGGGTCCGAAGACGTACGGACGAGGCGTTCACACCCGTCACCCTACTCCGAAGTCGGGCCGCGGCAAGTGCCAGCTTGCGGTCGGGCAGATACCAATCAGCCCATATTCAATGGGCGTGCCTTCGCTAGCGTCGAGGCGATCCGGAGCGACCACGCTGCGGCCCGCGCGGCCCTTTGCCGGGAGGGCGCGGTGTCGTGGGCAGGCCTGTGTGCTGCGTCCGGAAAGGACGGCTCGCGCCTACGTTCCGGCGACCTTCAGCGTTATCACCAGTACCGCTTGGCTGGTAGGCAGGAATCAATTGGTGCTTCCCACTGCCGATCAAGTCCGCGCGACCCATTCGACGGAGGGCTTCGCGAAGGATGGGCCAGTTGTTTGCGTCGTGATAGCGCAGAAATGCCTTGTGCAGTCGACGGATCTTCAGTCCTTTCGGCACGCGGACTTCTTCGCCAGCGCGCGTGATGCGCTTCAGGGGATTCTTACCCGAGTGGTACATCGCAGTCGCGGTTGCCATGGGCGACGGCAGGAAGGCTTGCACCTGGTCTGCGCGGAAACCGTTTTTCTTCAGCCACAACGCAAGGTCGAGCATGTCTTCATCGGTCGTGCCGGGATGCGCGGCGATGAAGTAGGGAATCAGGTATTGCTCCTTACCCACTTCCTTGGAGTATTTGTCGAACATCTCCTTGAAACGATGATAGGCGCCGATGCCGGGCTTCATCATTTTCGACAAGGGCCCTTCGGAAAGGGCTTCGGGAGCGATCTTGAGATACCCGCCCACGTGATGTTGGGCGAGCTCTTTCACGTACTCCGGCGACTCGTTGGCGAGGTCGTAACGTACACCAGATGCTATGAGCACCTTCTTAACACCCGGCAGCGCACGGGCGCGCCGATAGAGCTTGATGAGCGGAGAGTGATCGGTATTCAGGTTAGGGCAAATGCCTGGGTAAACGCAGGACGGCCTGCGACAGGCCGCCTCGACCTCGCGGCTTTTGCACGCGAGCCGATACATGTTGGCCGTTGGGCCACCTAGATCGGAGATGACACCCGTGAAGCCGGGGACGGTGTCCCGAATATCCTCAATCTCACGGATGACCGAGTTCTCGGAGCGACTCTGAATGATTCGGCCTTCGTGTTCCGTGATTGAGCAGAAGGTGCAACCACCAAAGCAACCACGTTGGATTGCGATGGAGAAGCGAATCATCTTGTAAGCGGGGATGTTCGCGTCGCCGTAAGACGGATGTGGCTGACGCGCGAAGGGCTTGTCGTACACCCAGTCCATTTCACGGGTTGTGAGGGGAATGGGTGGTGGGTTCAGCCAGACGTCTACGTCGCCGTGACGCTGCACTAGGGCGCGAGCGTTACCGGGGTTGGCTTCCAGGTGGAGGATTCGGGAGGCATGCGCATACAACACTGGATCGGCGGCGACTTGTTCGTACGACGGCATGCGGATGGCGCTGCGTTCGCGGTCGGCGTTTTTGACGCGGCGGACGAAGCGGACAACTTTTTCCGCCGGCGGGGACGCGGACGCAGCAGTGGCGCCGCAGGGTGGGGCGGCTGACGCAGTTGCTGCGGGCAGCGCGACGCCACCCTCGGTACCAGCTCCCGTTGGCTCCATCGCATACGGATCAACAGGCGGATTCAACTGGCCAGGCGCATCCAGGTGGGTGGAATCGATTTCGATCCAACCCTCGGGACGCGATTTGCGAACAAACGCCGTACCCCGCAAATCGGTGATGTCGCTGACACTTTCGCCTGCGGCCAGGCGATGTGCGAT
>JAXDQF010000075.1:0-13778 GCA_034668025.1 Gammaproteobacteria bacterium
AGCCATCTCTGCGGAAATGCCCCGCCTGCCGTTCACGAGCTCGGAAAGCGTGACGCGGCTTACGCCAAGAGCTTCCGCCGCCTGAGTGATATTCAACCCCAAAGGCTCTATACACTCGTCGAGAACAACGGTGCCCGGATGCGGGGGATTCTTCATCGGCATGATCGGCTCCATTCAGTGGTAATCCATGTAATCAACTTCCGATGCCTCGCCATCCGCGAACCTAAATATGACTCGCCAGTTAGCACGCACCGTGACCGCCCAGTAGCCTTTGAGGTCGCCGCGTAGCGGATGCAACCGGAACCCCGGCAAATCCATATCGGACACCACGCGCGTGGCATCAAGGCGCGCCAAGATGTTCCGCAGCTTCTTGCGTGATATGACGCGCATGCTGACGACCATTCCTGTTACCGCATTGGCATGCGTTATGGACCGACCCGGATACGACAGGCGCTACCGCGAGATTTATCCGCGCAAGATGTGGCACCTGTGCCGCACCGTGTTTTCCATCGTGGTAGAGCGTGCGGCAAAGTTTGCCCGGGATCTGGGTCGCCCGTTGCGCGTCTTCCCTGAGAAAAGTGCGAAGGACGATGAAGGGAGAATCAAACGTTACTACACAGATCCCATCACCCAAGGACTACCTTTTAACGCCAACACTTCAGGCGTCTATGCCCCGCTAGTCGCTCAGGAGTTCCGAGAGACGTTGATTGAGCTGCGATTCAAGGCCAAGAGCTCGCCTGGCACTCTGATCGAGACTCGGCTGACGTTGGATCAGATTGCATCACGAGGGACAAAATACAGTTGCTTTGAGCTCGTCGATCAGGCTCAACAGTAGCCAAAAACGACAAAGGCCCGGATGTATTCCGGGCCTCTGAAGCGGCCTCATTGCGGAGACCCCTGGGACTGTGCCCAAGTGAATATTGACGGCATGGTCAGTCGCTTTCAAGCCCCTCAACTGAAAATGGCGTGAACGAAGTCACGACAGCTTTGAGGCTTTGCAATCAATGTGGTGACCACGGGCGGAATCGAACCACCGACACGCGGATTTTCAGTCCGCTGCTCTACCAACTGAGCTACCTGGCCGCCGGAAGGGACACGCCTCCCACTCCTTATTACTACGATAAACCGGCTTTCCCCGAACACAGGTGCAAATCCGGCAAGCAGCGACGTGCGCTGTGTGGGCCGGGACATAGTTGGCGAATTCGCTGTTGAGTCGCAGTAGTTGGCTGCGGATGGACGCGCCGGTGACCTCGGCCAGATATCGCCCCTGGAAATCCAGGAACTCCGCAACAGGTGTGCCGCAAACGCCTCGTTGCGATGCGGAGCCAACTTCGAAATGCATGCGTCCAAGACTCGAGGACGCACATGTGCACTTGCGGTTTTGCGGCAATGGGTCAGGGACCCTGCAGTTGAATGAATGCTGCGAACTGACATTGCGCGTGCAGGGCAACAATTCCCGTGATCACGCTGCGGACATTCTCTGTTATGATTATGGGCCGGGCCGGTGTAACACACAGCGGATTGGAGTTTCATTGCAAGCATCCTCCTGGCTGCTTGCTGACCCGGGCGCCGATCGTTTCGGACATCTCCTGCCACCGCGGCTTTCTTCACGAACGCAGCCCTCATGAGTGACCTGAACATACAAGAGGGACGGAACTGACGGAAGTAAACCATGATCGATCATGCTGCCCGCGCAAGACGAAGTCTCGTCGTTAGAGTTCAGACTCGCGTGTGTGCCGTGCCGCTCATGCACGTCGTGGAAACTATGCGTCCGCTTCCGATCGAGTCAATTCGTGGTGTGCCATCGTTCGTGCTGGGCGTTTCTATCATACGGGGAGTTCCGACTCCTGTTGTTGACTTGGGGGCGATTCTTGGTGCGCCTGGCGGTACCGCCGAGCGCATCGTTACCCTGCGCCTCGGCGACAGACAGGTTGCGCTTTGCGTCGATGCGGTCCTCGGGATCCGCGATCTGCACCTGCCGGCAACGCAGGAATTACCTCCGCTCCTTCAGGGAGCTTCGCAAGACGTAGTCGAAGCGATCGGCACACTTGACGAGCAGTTTCTGATGGTCTTGCGGGCGGGATGGGAGTTGCCGGGTGAAGTGTGGCAGGCGCTTGCCGCGGAGGACCTGGGATCATGAACGTGACGCTTGCCGCGGACGACATCGAGTGCTTCAGGTCCCTGGTGGCCCAGCGCCTCGGGTTGTATTTCGATGACTCCAGGCTGGATTTCCTCGCGGATGTCGTTCGGCAACGGATGGAGACGACGCGGTGTGACCGCTTTTCGTTGTATCAGAGGCGCATCGTCTCTTCGGTCGGCGAACCTGAAGAGCTTCGTGCGCTCGCCGAGCGGCTCACGGTGAATGAAACTTATTTCTTCAGGTACGCGGACCACTTTCGTGCGTTTGCGGAGGTGGTTGTCCCAGACCGGATTCAGGCGCGAGGCCACGACCATCGGTTCCGAATTCTCTCTGCGGGCTGTGCCTCGGGAGAAGAAGCCTATTCCCTCGCCATCCTCATTCGAACTCGCCTCCCGCAACTCGCGTCGTGGGACATCAAAATTCACGGTATCGATGTCAACGCCTCGATGGTCGCCAAGGCCGTCCGCGCCAGATACTCCGCCTGGTCACTCCGCGATACTTCCGTTGACATACAGAAGAAGTACTTTCGCACGGATGGCCACGACTTCCTCCTGGACGGCACGGTAAGACCGCTGGTCACATTCGAGGAGCGGAATCTCATCGAGGACGATCCGCTGTTTTGGCTAAGCGAAGCTTTCGACGTGGTTTTCTGCCGCAACGTGACTATGTATTTCACAAGCGAGATCGCCAGCTCCGTCATTGCACGCATCGCTAAATCAATTGCGCCCGGGGGCTTTCTTTTCCTGGGCCACGCGGAGAATCTCCGCGGCGTCTCGCAGGACTTTCATCTGCGGCATACACACGAAACCTTCTACTACCAGCGCCGCGAGGCCAACGAGATGGATGGTGCCATTGCTCTCACGCATGCACCACCCGACAGCCGGTCAATTCGAAGTGATGCTCCAGGGGCGATCGAACTCGGCGATACCTGGTTCAACATCATCCGGCGGGCATCCGAGCGCGTCGCTGATCTGACGCAGCAAAAGAATGAGCCGACTGTGAGTGCATCCGGAATCGCTGCCGCGCACGCGGAAAATTCCCGGCCAGGTCCGCGAGCGCCCGACTGGGGTCGAACCCGGGCGATCGAGCTGTTGCGAAGTGAGCGATTCGCGGAAGGGGTGGAGCTTCTGCAGGCGCTGCCCGCAGAGTCGAAAGCGGACCCTGATACACAACTGCTCCTGGCCGTGCTACTGACCAACGGGGGCGATTTGCCGGAAGCAGAGCGAGTCTGCCGGCATGTCCTCGAGCTCGACGAGCTGAATGCCGGTGCCCATTACTTGATGGCACTGTGCAGGGAGCACGCTGGCGACCCCGATGCCGCCGTGGAGCACGATCAGGCGGCAACATACCTGGATTCAGCATTCGCAATGCCTCATCTGCACCTGGGCCTGGTTGCCAAGCGATCAGCGGATGAGCAGACCGCGAGGCGCGAGCTGGGTCACGCACTTACGCTTCTTGCCCGGGAGGATGCCGCGAGAATTCTTCTCTTCGGAGGCGGATTTACGCGGGGTGCACTCGTTGAATTGTGCCGCGCAGAGCTTCACTCCTGCGGAGGTATGTGATGACTGAGCTGTTGCCCGTTGCTGCGAGGGCCGCGGACCTCCGCAATACTTTCGACCAGGCGCGGGCAATTCCATTCTCTTCGGACGCCGTCGCACGGATCGAAAATCTGCTTGCCATTCGTGTATCCGGGGATGCCTTTGCAATCAGGCTCAGTGAGATCTCCGGTCTGGCAACTGACCGCAAAATCGTCGCATTTCCGAGCCCTATTGCCGAACTGCTGGGCATAGCCGCGATCCGCGGCCGGCTGGTCCCCGTATACAGCCTGGCGGCGCTCCTGGGTTACAGCGCCCATTCGAGCCAAGGACGGTGGCTCATTCTGTGCGGAGTCGAAGAGCCGCTTGGACTGGTCATCAACGACTTCGAAGGCCAAGTCCGAGTTCCTCTTGGGCAAATCTACACAGCCGCGCAAGAAGACGCGGCGAGCACGCACGTCAGCCACGTGGTGCGTACGGCTGACATGACCCGTGGTCTCGTCAGTATCCCACTCATCATGGAAACCATTCAAAGACGCTGCGGCGAGCGGGCAGTGCCCGTGCAACAGGAGAGTTGACATGTGGACATTCGGCCGGCGGATAGTTGTTGGTTTCATGCTTCCATTGCTGTTGTTGCTGGCAATCGGGGTAGTGGCATATCGCAGCATAAGCTCGTTGACGAGCACGAATCACCACGTTGCTCACAGCCAGCAGGTCTTGGATCATCTCGCCGGAGTGCTCAGCCTGCTGAAGGACGCGGAAACCGGTCAACGCGGTTATATCATCACAGGCGATGAGGCCTTCCTCGAGCCATACCGGTCAGGGGTCGCCGGTGTTCCCACTGTCATCAAGGAATTGCGGCAGCTGACTGCCGACAGCCCCGATCGGCAATCACGGCTCGACAAAGCGGAGCTGGCGATCGCTGCGAAGCTCGCCGAACTCAAACAAACGATCGACGTGCGCAGGAACGTAAGCGTCGAAGAAGCAGTGAAAATTGTTCGTGCGGGAGAGGGCAAGAAGGAGATGGACGATCTTCGCGCCGTCCTGAATCAGATAGAACAAGAGGAACGCCAGCAGCTCGAGGCGCGCATCGAGGAAGTTGAAGCCTCAGCAGGCAGCGCGAAGTCGACGATCGTGCTCGGTACTGCACTGTGCCTTCTATTTGTCGCGCTCACGGCTTTCTTCATCACGCGCTCTCTAAGTGGTCAGATCGGCTCAGCGGTCCGGCACGTTCAGAGCTCGTCGGCAGAACTCCAATCCGCGGCCAATCAACAGGCAGCGGGCGCCAAGGAGTCCTCCACCGCCATGAACGAAATCAATACGACGATCAGCGAGCTCCAGGCGACCTCGCGGCAGATCGCCGAGAGCGCGCAACGAGTCGCCCAGGTGGCCCGGGAGACTTCCTCGGCGGCGCGGGACGGCGACCAGACGGTTCAGAAATCACACGATTCCGTGAGCGGCATCAAGCGGCAGGTGGACTTGATCGTCACGCACATGCTCGATCTGGGGAAGAAGTCCCAGCAGATCGGGGGAATTCTCGAAATCATCAACGAGCTGGCCGAGCAGACCAACATTCTGGCCATCAACGCGACGATCGAAGCATCGGGTGCGGGAGATGCAGGCAAGCGATTTGCGGTTGTAGCAGACGAAATTCGCAAACTCGCCGATCGAGTGGGTGGCTCGACGAAGGAGATCCGAGTACTGATCGAGGAAATTCGGGCCGCGGTCAATACGACCGTAATGGCAACGGAGGGCGGTTCCAAAGCGGTGGACTTCGGGGCCCGCCAATTCGTAGAAGTGACTGCCGCACTGAAGCGAATTACGGAGTTGCTGAGTGCCACAACGCAGGCTGCGAGAGAAATCGAGCTCAGTACGAAACAACAGTCTACCGCCGTCGAGCAGGTCAACGTGGCGGTCTCCCAGGTTGCCAGGGCGAGCAAGGAGACGGAAGTCAGCGCGAACCAGACTCTGCAGACCGCAGGGCAACTGGCCGGATTGTCGCGCGACCTGATGAGGCTCGTGCAAGCGGCTGCGCCTGCATGACGAATGGTTAAAGACCAATACAAATACTTCCGGATCGAAGCTCGCGAGCTCCTGGAAGGACTCAGCGCGGCGGTGCTCGAGCTCGAGGGCGGGGGATGCGGCAAGGATCTCGTTGGGCGTCTCCTGCGCTTTGCGCACACGCTCAAGGGCGCCTCTCGGGTGGTTAAACAGCCTGGCATTGCCGAACTTGCCCACTCCATTGAAGACGTCTTCATACCCTACCGGGAGGGGCACGATCCGATTCCGCAAGAGCGGACCAACCAGGTATTGGGCATGCTCGACATGATCGCGCACAAAGTGGCGTATCTCGATTTGCCCCGCGCGAAACCAAAAGTTGAAACGCAGCGGCCGATCACAGAAGAGTTCTTTGAAACGGTGCGCGTCGAGATGGAGGAGATGGACACACTCCTCAATGGCGCATCCGAGGCATCGGTGCGGCTCACCACGCTTCGACGCGAAATGGCAACCGTGGAGCGAGCACGACAATTGGCCGGCAACCTGCTCGGAAATGAAACCCTGCAACTCGAGCCCGAAGCCGCGGGGACCGGATGGAACACCACGAGTGCGAAAGCTCGCGCAACGGCGCAGGAGCTTCGCAATCAGCTTGAACGCCTCGAGCGCAACTTCGCGGCAGGAATCGACGAAGTCGAAGCTGAGTTCGTGCAGGTGCGCGATGCAACCAACCGTCTGCGTCTCCTTTCTGTAGATACCGTCTTCGCGTCGCTCGAACGAGTTGTTCGCGACGCCGCCCAGTCGCTTCATAAGGAAGTATTGTTCGAATCGGCCGGTGGTGACATTCGTTTGGACGCACACGTGCTTGCAACGCTTCGGGACGCCCTGCCGCATGTGGTACGCAACGCAGTAGCTCATGGCATTGAGTCACAGCCGGAACGTGCTACAACCGGCAAGCCGCTCCAAGGTCGTGTTGCTTTACGAGTCGAACGGCGTGGAAATCGCGTGGTCTTTACCTGTACCGACGACGGACGCGGTATCAATGTCGAGGAAGTTCGGCGCGCCGCCGTTCGTAAAGGCGTGGTCGCGGCTTCAGATGCAGCCACGCTCGGGATGGAAGAGGCCGTGCAGATTGTTCTGAAGGGTGGCGTTTCCACCATGAGTGCAGCAGAC
Source organism: Gammaproteobacteria bacterium (assembly GCA_034668025.1). Taxonomy (GTDB): domain Bacteria; phylum Pseudomonadota; class Gammaproteobacteria; order Steroidobacterales; family Steroidobacteraceae; genus 13-2-20CM-66-19. The sequence continues at coordinate 6,844 of JAXDQF010000075.1, forward strand.
GAGCTTTCCGGCAGGGGCATCGGCCTGGACGTCGTCCGAGAAACGGCTGCCCGGCTCAAAGGCGAGGTTCGGGTGCGGAGCGAAGCAGGCAAAGGGACGTCGCTGGAAATATGTGTACCCGTTTCCATCTCCTCTGTGACCGCACTGGAAATCGACTCCGATGGGTCGGTTGCAGCATTGCCCCTGGATGCGATTCGCCGAACCATGCGAGTGGCGGATCATGAAATTGCCCGTTCTGCCGACAGGGACTCGATGGTCTACGAAGGAAAGGTCATTCCGTTCCTGGCGCTGTCGAGTGCGTTGCGTAAGAAAACGGCGGTGGACTCAAAACGCCACTTCTGGTCCGCAGTGATCCTGGAAGCATCCTCCAACCTGGCAGCCATTGGTGTCGATCGGCTGCTCGGTACGACCATCGTCGTTGTGAAGTCTCTGCCTTCGCTGGCAAAGGCGGAAAACGTAGTCGCGGGAGCCTCCCTGGACGCCCACGGCAATCCCCAGCTGGTCCTGGATCCCGAAGGACTGGTCGCCACAGCGCACCTCGGACGAACGACCGCTCTTGCGCCGATCTCGGTGAAACGCGTTGCCGTTCTCGTCGTCGACGATTCGCTCACGACACGCATGCTCGAGCAGAGCATTCTCGAATCGGCAGGGTATGAGGTGGATGTTGCGACTTCCGGTGAGGAAGGACTCGAGAAGGCGCGGGCAAAACAGTTCGGTCTTTTCCTGGTCGACGTTGAGATGCCGGGCATGGACGGTTTTGAATTCGTGACTCGCACGCAGGCCGATGCAGCTCTTCGCACGGTTCCAGCGATCATGGTGACCTCGCGAAGCGCGATCGAGGACCGCCGGCGCGGGGAGCAGGCGGGCGCGCGTGGCTACATCATAAAGAGCGAGTTCGACCAGGTGAGTTTGCTTCGAATGATCAGCGAGCTCACGGAATAGAACATGCCGAAGATACGCGTGCTGGTAGTCGATGATTCACCCACAACCCGCTATCACCTGGTCGAGGTCTTGCGTAGCGATCCGGAGCTGGAGGTATGCGGCGGAGCCGAGGACGGCAAGCGCGCAATCGAGTTGTGCCGGACTCTGCGCCCCGATGTGATCACACTCGATATGGTGCTGCCGATAATGAGTGGCGTGGCGATCACAGAGTATGTGATGGCCTACTGTCCGACTCCCATACTCATCGTTTCCTCGTCGACAAATCGTGGCGAACTGCACAAGACCTACGATGCACTCGTCGCGGGCGCCGTGGATGTGTTCGAAAAGCCAACCGGTACCGAACCGGATGGTGTTTGGGAACGAGAACTGATTTCAAGAGTGAAACTCGTTTCCCGTGTAAGCGTCATTACCCATATTCGCGGAAAACTCAGCTCATCGTGGCGACCTGCTGTCAGTCCCGCGAATGTCGAATCTCACAGTGGTGCAGCGCGAAAGCACATCATCACGATTGGCGGATCGACGGGCGCCCCTGCCGCGATTGTTGAAATACTGCGCGGCCTGCCGATCGGTTTTTCGATCCCGATCCTGTTGGTTATACATATCGGTGTATCCTTCAGTGCCGCGTTTGCGGAGTGGCTCAATGGCCAGTCCAGGCTGCGAGTGCGCTACGCAACGGACGGCGAGCCGCTGCCGACGCGTGGACAAGTTGGTGTAGTGATGGCTCCGCCGGGCTTTCACCTCGTAGTCGGGCACAGAAAGCTCAGGGTCACTTGCGAACCCGAGCGCAACTCCTGCCGGCCGTCGGTCGATGTGCTTTTCGAATCTCTCGCACAAGAGCACGGTCCGGATTGTGTCGCGTGCCTGCTCACCGGAATGGGCAGGGACGGTGCCGCCGGCTTGCTGGCGTTGCGGCGTGCCGGAGCCCTGACTATTGCGCAGGACGAGGCGTCTTGCGTCATTTTTGGCATGCCCAGGGAAGCCATCGAGATGGGCGCAGTCGATAGAATCCTTTCCCTGGACCAGATTGCAGGCGCGTTGGCTGCGGCTACCTGCGAAACGCAACTCCGGAGCAAGAGTTGAAGCGGGGCGTGCTCATCGTTGACGACAGCCTTACTGTCCGCATGGCGCTGGACGAGGCTTTCAAGTCGGCGGGAATTCTAACCACACTGTCTTCGACTATGGCGGAAGCGCGTAGTGCGATATCGACGGGCTCCTTTGCTCTCATCGTCCTCGATGTACTCTTGCCGGACGGAGATGGCATCGACTTGCTCCGGGAGATCAGAAACGCGCCTGCCACGAGTGGCACCATCGTCATGGTGTTGTCCACAGAGACGGAAGTGCAGGACCGCACCCGCGGACTGAAGACGGGCGCGGATGAATATATCGGAAAGCCGTATGACGAATCTTACGTCGTGGCGCGCGCGCTGGAGCTGCTGCGCAAAAATGAACCGGGACGCGGCGACGAACGATCAACAACGGTCCTGATCATTGACGATAGCCCAACTTTTCGCGAAGAACTGAAGTCCGCCCTGGAATCGTCCGGCTATGCGGTCGTCACTGCGGGCACGGGAGAGGATGGACTGCGAGCCGCGGTGGCTGCACGCCCCGCCGTCATTGTCGTCGACGGCGTACTTCCCGGCATCGATGGCTCAACCGTGATCCGTCGCATCAGAGCCGATGCTGCCCTGCGGAGCACGCCATGTATTTTGCTCACGGCGTCTGAAGACCGCAGTGGTGAGCTCGACGCCCTGGACGCCGGGGCTGATGCGTATGTCAGGAAGGAAGACAACACTCAGATGATTCTCGCCCGAGTGACTGCCATCCTGCGCTCTACCAGATCGCCATATCCAGTGGGGGCCACTGCGAGCCTGCTCGGTCCAAAGAGGATTCTGGCGGTGGATGACAGCCCTACGTATCTTCATGACGTTGCAGAAAAGCTTCGGCAGGAGGGATATGACGTGATCCTCGCCCGTTCCGGAGAAGAGGCACTGGAGCTACTGTTGGTTCAGCCCGTGGACTGCATTCTCCTCGACCTCATGATGCCGGGGCTCTCGGGGCAGGAAACCTGCCGCCGCATTAAAGCATCAGCGGCGTGGCGTGACATCCCCCTGATCATGCACACGGCCCTCGAGGAGCAGGACGCCATGATCGCGGGCATCAATGCCGGTGCCGACGATTACATTGCCAAGTCGAGCGATCGCGAAGTTCTCTTTGCGCGAGTGCGGGCCCAGCTGCGCAGAAAGCAGTTCGAGGACGAGAACCGCGGCATTCGTGAACAGCTTCTGCAAAAGGAGCGGGAAGTGGTTGTAGCGCACTCTGCCCGGGAGCTCGCGGAAACCCGTGCCGTTTTCGTCGAACAGCTGGAGCGCAAAAATAGCGAGCTCGAAGCATTCAGCTACTCGGTATCCCATGACCTGCGCGCCCCACTTCGTAGCATCGATGGGTTCAGCAAACTGTTGCTCGATGATCACGCCGGCGAGCTCAATGCGAAAGGACAAGACTACTTGCTGTTCGTGCGTGCCGCAGCACAGCGCATGGGCGAGCTCATCGACGACCTCCTGTTGCTCTCCCGGGTTGGTCGCGCCGATCTTCTGCGTGACGGGGTTGATCTGTCCAGCATTGCCCGCGTGGCCGTGGAGGAGTTGAAGAGGAAGGACCCCTCCCGACAGGTCACAATCTGCATCGAAGATCAGCTCGTCGTGGAGGCAGACAAGGGGCTCATGCGCGTGCTGCTCGAGAACCTGCTTGGGAACGCCTGGAAATTTACAGCGAACGCCTTCGAGCCGCTGATCGAAGTAGGAGCAGAGCAACAGGACGGCGCCACTGCGTTCTTCGTTCGTGACAACGGGGCGGGTTTTGACATGACTCATGCCAAAAGGCTCTTCAGCCCATTCCAACGCCTGCACACAGAAGCGGAGTTTCCGGGAACCGGGATCGGGCTCGCCACTGTGCACCGGATAGTCGATCGCCACGGTGGACGTATTTGGGCGGACAGCGCAGTAGGACAGGGTGCGACTTTTCACTTCACGATTCCGCCCGCCAGATCTGGAGGTCACCCATGAGCCGCAACCACATCATCCTGCTTGTAGAGGATAGGGCCGACGACGTAGAGCTGACCCTGCGCGCGTTCGAGAAGGCCAATATCGCCAACGAAATCGTGGTGGCCGGTGACGGAGAGCAAGCCATTGACTATCTTTTCGCGACCGGCCGTCACGCGGGTCGGGACCCGAAGGTCATGCCGCAGGTCGTGCTGTTGGACTTGAAACTACCTAAGATCGACGGCCTGGGAGTTCTGCGACGCATGCGCGCTGACGAGCGGACGAGACGGCTGCCGGTCGTAATCATGACATCCAGCAATGAGGAACAAGACGTTATTTCGGGATACAATCTGGGCGCCAACAGCTTCGTCCGCAAGCCGGTCGACTTCGTTCAATTTGTCGAGGCAGCAAGGCTGCTGGGACTCTACTGGCTGGTCATGAACGAGCCGTCGCCGCCTGAGCGGGCACATGGACTCGGTGTATGAACAAACCCTCTTCCCACTCCTTATTGCTACGATAAACCGGCTTCCCCCGGACACAGGCGCAAATCCGGCCAGCAGCGACGTGCGCTGTGTGGGCCGGGACGGTCGGGTTGAGCCAACGAACTCATGGGTGCGTATTCTTTATTGAGGCCAGACCCGAGGCGTCACCCGACCGTCCCGGCCCACACAGCACGCGGCGCTGCCTTCAGGCTCACTGCCCTCGCCTCGCTCCCGGTTATTTTCTCGTGTATCGATGTTTCACACCCGCCGGGAAGTATTCCGTATCGCCCGCAGGTCTCAAGGTAATGTGCGGCGTTTGATACGCAGCCGGGACATAGTTGGCGAATTCGCTGTTGAGTCGCAGTAGTTGGCTGCGGATGGATGCGCCGATGACCTCAGCCAGATGGGCTGTCGGCTCGATTCCCGGTGAGGTTTCTACGATGACATGCAGCTCTTTGTCGTGCTGCGCAGTCTCCACTACATGCAACACGAATTTTCCGCTGACCCAGTTGCGGATATCCGGCTGCTCCAATCCTACGGATATATTCTCGGGATAGACGTTGGCACCGAAATAAGAGACGGTGAAATCGGCTCGGCCGAACAGATAGACAAACGGCAACGGCGCTACGCCCTCTTCGTCCAATCCCGTCAGAGGGTCTGCGCCCAGGTCCCGCACCCGTTGCAGCAACTCGTCGTATCCGAATACTCCGCCTTTGTCGGCAATGTGATAGCGCACCAGCGGTAAGCCACTGTCCGCGCTGACCACGAGCGTGTCCTGGTGAGTTTCGAAGTAACGGCTGCAGGGGTCGTACTGAACCAACGTCGGCAACCGCGACTCACCAAACACAGTGCGCGCAGCCTCCGGGTGCGCGCCGAAGAATCGGCGAAGGGAAATCGACAACGGCGTCTCGTTACCCAGCACGCCAGCGTCCGCCGTCCCGTAGAGCGAGGCGGTTGCCCAGGCTGGATCGCCTGCTCCAAGGCGTTCACATACCAGGCTGCGCCACTCTTCGCTGAACACTTCACCGGCGAGAATCATTTTGACGTTATAACTCGACCAGTCCAGGCCCCCGGTGAGGCCGCGATCCACCACGTCCTTGAGGAACGGCGGATAGCCCGCGAGCACCAGTTGATCGAAGTACTGACCGAGATCCTCAATTATGCGAAGGATTTCGGCCGGATTATTCCCGGGTGTGACCATCGTGATGGGATAGCCCTTCTGCGCCAGGTAGCGGCAGCATTGGGCGGTGTACATTCCTCCAACCCAGCTACCCATCGCAAAACAGATCACCACGAGTGTGGACCGCCGGTCGGCGCCGAAGCTACGCGCGAACACATGCTCGAAGCGTGTAGCCACTTCCAACTCGTGCTCAATGGAGCGCGGCCAGGCGAACGGCTTGCCTGTGGAACCGGAGGACATCGCGAGGATCTCGCTGCCTGACACCGTGCCGCCTCTGCAGCGCGCCGGCAGCGGATAGGCAGTGATGTAGTTTTGCTTGCTGATGAGCGGCAGCTGCGCGAAATCCTCGTGGGTCCTGACCGAGGCAGGGTCAAACTGCCGTGTCGCCAGAAAATCCCGGTAGGCAGGTACCTCCCGCGCCGTGCGCCGGAACAGGTCCAGAAGCCGTTCCCGTGCGTGGAGCAGATGATCGCGAGACAGGCGTTCCTCCAATGGCGTAGACATGAATCGTGCAAGCGACTGCGTGGCGCTCATAAGAGAATCTTACTCAAACAGTCAGGGTGATGTACTGCGACCGGGCTGCCCTCGCTGAAGTTCCCGCGCTTTGGGACCGTTCCTGATGTTTCAACAGCGCAGACCGCGCTCCAGGCAGACCGAAACAGGTGTTAAGTTGTGTTGCATACAGCCCGCTCCTTCCTGAAAGGAAGCATATTTCACATCCCAACTCGCGGAATGGGCAGTACCGATATGAACGATGCGGAGCGATTCGCCGAGCAAGTGCGGACAAATCAACGTCGGCTCACGGCGGAGCTCCAGCCCTACTATGACTTCATCGTCTGCGGATCGGGCTCCTCCGGATCGGTCGTTGCTCGTCGACTCGCCGAGAATCCGGATGTCAACGTCCTGCTGATCGAAGCGGGCGGGATCGACGACGTGCCGAGCGTCATGGTAGCGAACCAATGGCCGCTGAATCTCGGAAGCGAGCGCGACTGGGGATTCATCGGCAAGCCCAACCCTCATCTCAACGGACGTGCCATGCCCCTGGAGATGGGGAGGGTGCTGGGCGGCGGATCGAGTATCAACGCCATGGTCTGGGCGCGCGGACACAAGAACGATTGGGACTTCTTCGCGCAAGAAGCCGGCGATCCGGCGTGGAGCTATGCATCGATATTGAATCTCTATCGCCGCATGGAAGACTGGCATGGCGCACCGGATCCCGACTACCGCGGAACCGGCGGGCTGGTGTTCGTCCAAACTGCGCCCGACCCGAGCCCGATCGCGCCTGCGATGGTG
>JAXDQF010000076.1:0-5403 GCA_034668025.1 Gammaproteobacteria bacterium
TCACACCCTTCACTTTGGTCGTGTCCTTGCCTGGCATGTCATTTGCACCCTTGGCCTAAACAAGCCACACCAGCGGCGGCACCACGCTGGCAGAGGGGATTCCATGACAGCGTTTCTTCGACACGGAGGTCGTTATCGACCTTCGTCCGAAGAGCCTGACTGCGCGCGCTCGCCGCACGGCATCCGTCTCATTTCAGTTTCATCCATCTGAGCGCACGACCTATCTGTATGACTGACGCATCTCCCAAGCATGCGGCTCTCGCGGCCGCCCTGTATCTCATTGCCTCGACCGGACTTCACGCGGAAACGGCGGCGCCGTCCACGCCTGCGACCAACTCCGACAGCCTCGAGGAAGTCGTGGTCAAAGGAGTCAACCTGGAAGACCAGGTCAGTCCGCTGCAGCGTAAAGTGACCTCGGTATTCGGCGTGGAACTCTCGGTGCTAGACACCCCGCGGGCCGTTACCGAAATCAACGCCGCGCAAATCCGGGACCAGTCCATCGTCGACGTCACGGACTTCGTGAAGATCGTCTCGAGCGCCTACACCAATGACCAGTTTGGCGGCGCCAACGTGCCATTTCTCCGTGGCCAATCGGCGGAGATATTTCAGAACGGCATGCTTCGCACGCCGCGCTCCGACGGCCAGCCTTTGAGCTTCAACTCCGTCGAAGGCTTCGACATCGTCAAGGGGCCTGCCAGTGTGGTGTACGGCCCCACAGGCAACGTCGGGGGCTATGTCAACCTGGTGACTAAGCGGCCCGACTTCACCGGCCAGCACGAAACTGTGTCGGCCACCTACGGTGAATACGGTACTCGCAAGACGCAACTCGATGTGACAGGCCCGATCACTGACACGCTGGCCTATCGCGTGAGCTATGAGTATGAGCACTCGGGCAGCTACTATCGCTTCGGGTACACGCATTCGTCAGACGTGTACGCCGCATTGCGCTGGCTACCGAGCGACAAGCTCACAGTCGACTTCAATACGGAATTCTACGGCGCGCACTACACCGAGAACCCTGGCATAAACCGTCCGACGCAACAGCTGATCGACAGTGGCCTCTATTACACCGGGACCGGCGTCAGTCCATTCACGGGACCGGGCCAGGATCCGCGTAACTTCCTCTCGGTCATCAACGTGACCGGCGCGGTGCCGATCAATCGCAGATACCAGCTGGTAGCACCCGATGATCACGATGAGGGCACGAATTACCAGGCACAGCTGGACGTCACCTATGAGGTCAACAACTGGCTCACCATCGCGAACAAGGGCTATTTCGAGGACTATTCACAGCTGCAGTTGGAGTACGCGCAGCGCTACTTCAACGACATCAAAGAGTCATACAATTTTCAGGACCGGTTCGAGCTGCGAGCCAGGTTTGACAAGCACCAGTTGATCGGCGGCGTGGCCTATCGCTTCATGCACGTGCTGGCCTACGGCGACTTCTTTAATGAGTACCTGAACGCCACGGACATCACCACGAATCCGGCGAACTTCCCAATCACAACCAATCTGTATGGCGTGGTGCAGTTGCCGGGCACGTCGTACTATGCGACGCCGGGCGCGACCTACGCCGGGTCGGCGGCGTTGGGATATCCGAACTCGATTGCGAACACACAGGACCAGACTTCGCACCAGGTCGGCCTGTTCCTCCAGGATATCTACCAACTCACGGACCAGGTCAGCATCCTGACCGGCGTACGCGTCGATGCGATCCACGAGAGCCTGACCGACCCCTTGCCCCCGCCAGGCTTCGAGGCGGCACACGCCACCGCGACCCAGGGTGAAACCGCCGCTGACCTGAGCATCACCTACAAGCCCTTGAAGTGGATCACCACCTATCTGACGGCCGATTATAACCAATCACCCGTCACAACCAACGGCGGCGGGTTTGCCGCATTCACCGGCAACACCATCAACGGCACCGATTTTCGGATCAAGAATTTCCTGTACGAAGGCGGCGTGAAGACGGCGCTGCTCGACAACACCTTGTTCCTGTCGAGCGCCGGGTTCTTCCAGAAGCGCGCGCAGACCGATCAATTCCAGGATACGTCGCAGATCGACGCGTACGGTTTCGAATTCGAGTCGAATTACCAGCCGAGCCGAAATTTCTCCGCGACCGCGGCCTACAGCTACCTGGACGCCAAACTGCACGCGGCGAGCCCCACCTCGTTCACACAAAACGTCTACGACGCCTTCGCTGCTCCCTACGGCACGGGTGTGGGCAGCCCGAACTTCATCCCGCTTCCGGCCGCTGACTATCGCCTACCCGCCGTGCCCAGCAATCTGTTTAGCGCGTTCGCGAAATACCGCACCGATCTGGGCCTTGGCATCAGCTCCGGTGTGGTCGTGACCGGCCCCATCAACACCTCCTATATCGGCAATGTCCGGATCCCGACGCAATACACCTGGGACGGCTCGATCTTCTACGAAACGCGGAAGTGGAACGTGCGTGCGAACTTCTACAACATCACCAACCGGAAGAACTGGATCGCCGAAGCCGGGGCGCAAGGTAACGACTTGATCACCGCCGCCATGCCGTTTCACTATCAGGTCAGCGCTTCGTACCGCTTTTAGGAATTCATCGACCATGACTCAATCGATCATCGCATCGCGCATTGCTGCGATCCTGTTGGCCGCTTGCGCCACGACAGCGGCAACCCTCGCGGCCTGCGCTGCGGCCGCCGCCGAAGTCCCCACCGCCACCAAGGTCACTCACCCGGTCGCCTTCGACGAAGAGACCAAGATCCGGCAATCGTTGGTTCAAACCGCGCTCGCGCAGGAGCCCGCCGACCTCATCATCCGCGGCGTCAACGTCTTGAACGTCTTTACTCTCATGTGGATGCCGGATACCGATATCGTGGTGCGCGGCAAGCGCATCGCGTGGGTGGGCCCCACGGGCCAATGGAAAGGTCGGTGCTCCAACATCGTCGATGCCAAGGGCTTGTACGCCGTACCTGGCTTCGGCGAATCGCACAAGCACATCGAAAGCTCATTGCTGTCCCCGGAGTGGGAGGCCGCGTTGGTCATTCCTTTGGGCAACACCTGGACCAGCGAAGGCTCACACGAATTCTCGAACGTGAGTGGTCCACACAACGTGGAATTCTGGCTCACCCCCGGGAAGCACGGCAGCCCGCTGAAGATCTTTCCCGCCTTAGGCTCTGCTACACCCCCTTCCGCGTTCGAAGTAGGCGGCGGCAACTACGCGTATCACGAAATTGCCGAGAACATGAAAGGCAGCCTGGAAGTCCAGGGCCTCGACGAGGTCATGGATTGGCCTGCTGTCTCCGTCCCGACTCACCCCGGCTATCAGCGCATTTGGGAAGACATCCAAGCGACGCGTGACCATCGCGGCGTCATCGACGGCCACGGCTCGGGTCTGCGGGACCAGGACCGCATCAATGCCTTCGCAGCCGTCGGTCTGACCAGCGATCACGAAACCCGCGTCGCCGAAGAGGCGTGGTTGAAACTACAGGCGGGCCTGTTCCTCCAGCTGCGCGACGACAACATCGAAAAGGCGGTGCCGCTGTTCGTCAAGAACGGTCTCAAACAATGGGACAACATCTCACTCGTCACCGATGACCGCAACGTCGCCGACACTTTGAAACAAGGCACGATGAACACGCACATCGCGCTAGCCATCAAAATGGGCGCGCCAGTCGAGGCAGCCTATGCCATGGCGAGCCTCTATCCCGCGCGCCACGCGCACATGGATTCGCTCGTCGGCTCGATAGCGCCCGGGCGCTATGCCGACGTGGTGCTGGTGAGTTCCCTGAAAGACGTCGCCATCAAGGAAGTGTTCGCCAACGGCCAGTTGGCGGCGAAGGACGGCAAGTACCTGCTGCCCGTGCCGAAAATCGATTGGCCCGCGTGGGCCACTGACACTATTCATGTCGGCCGCAAGTTGACCGCCAAAGATTTCGAGATCCTGGCGCCCGCCGGCAAAACAACGGTGACCGCCGCGATTCAAGCGCCCTTCTACACGGAGCCTGAACAAAAAACCGCGGTCCTTCCCGTCGTCAACGGCGTCGTGCAACGCGATCCGGCGCACGACATCGTCAAAGTCGCGATCGTCGATCGCTACACCGGTAAAGCCAAGCTCGGCAAGATGTTCTTCACGGATATGGGGCCAAAGACGCCGAACTCCGCGGTCGCCACCTCCGTGTCGCACGACCTACACAACATTACCGTCATCGGGTCCAGCGATGAAGCGATGGCGATTGCGGTCAACCGCATTAGCGAGATCAATGGCGGCTTGGTGTTGGTGAAGGATGGCAAGGTCACTGCCGAAATGCGCCTCGAGATTGGCGGCCTGATGACGAGCCGTCCGGTTGCCGACGCCGCCGCCAGCATGGAGAATTTGTACAACAAGGGCGACGAACTCGAGTGGATCGGCAGTCCCGGCTTCCCGCGCCGCGTGCTCTTCGCCATGATCACCTGCAGCCCATTCACCTGGCGCCTGGTCGTACCGTACCCCGGTAATCCGTCGGGGCTCGTGCTCCTCCAAACGGGCGAGACCAAACCGATCGTCTGGTAACGGCCATCTATTGATACAAAGGGCATCGATGCGCCGGAGCATCGCATGGGCGCTGATTCTCATGTCGTGGGCCTCTCTTTTGAGGGCCCACACCATGACGCTGACGGAAGTGACCGTCACGTTCGCTACGCCCGGCATCCTTGACGTAAAGATCGGCATTGACCTCACACAGATCCTGGGGTCGCCCGACCGCTATTATCAATTCGTCACCGAGCCGGAAGCCGCCCAGCAAGCGGAGGTTCGGACTCTGCTGCCCCAGGTGTTAGCAGGGTTGCAACTCGTCATCGGCGATACACCGCTGCATCTGGAGCTGAAGCAATTCTCGACCGCGACTGCCAACAAGACGCTGATCCTCGACAGCCAAATGAGTACGCTGTCGACCTTCCGCTTCACTGCGGTGCTGCCCGCCTCCCGGGAGCCGCTCGAGTTGCGGGTGCCAATCGGGGCTCCCATCGACTATCCAGTGGTCTATACCCTGCAGATTCCCGAAGCCCATGTCTCAATGACACGCTGGCTCGAAGACGGTGCGCACGAGAGTGAGCCCTATGATTGGTTCACCAAGGCCCCTCACGGGGATCTGTCTAACGGCGTCAGCCACCCCCGCGACAGGCCGGTCGACTCGAACTCACTTCGCCTCGATCCCGACGCGCTCCCTTGGACACGGCAAGCCGCGCTGTACTTGCGGTTGGGCTTCAAACACATCGTGCCCGAGGGCACCGATCACATCCTCTTCGTGCTCCGGCTGTTCTTTTTAGGAGTCACCTGGCGCAAGCTGCTCTCGCAAACGACGGTATTCACAATAGCTCATGCGACAACCTTGTTTCTGTCCACCTACGGCATCTTCAGCTTGCCGAGCCGCTACGTCG